>QMMS01000645.1 GCA_003647375.1 Deltaproteobacteria bacterium | reverse complement strand
GCATCGCAGAATACGCAGCCATCATCCTTTTCCGCCAGAATATAGTCCATCCGCCATGGGGCCCACATGGTCTGCATAATCAATTCTCCCCAAATTTACCCCAAGATTGCAACATTGGGATTTACAATCATCCCGCGTTGAAAACAACGCGGGATGAATAGGGATTATTACTCTTTTAGCGCTTAAAACTCAACCTTTTTTTCCTGAAGCGGAACGATTTCAAGGTCGCCCCACATACCGATTTTATCTTTGATAATAATGATGATCCCCTCAACCCCTTTGATTTTTTTACCAATTTCGATTGCTTGCTTGATATCGCCGGCTGTTTGCACATGATTCCCTATGGAGGTGGCCGCGGCATCCGCCAACGGGCAGGAGGCAGACACGGTACACACGGCATCAGCCTTGCCCATGCTCAGGGAGTGCCCCACCGTCCCGGAAGAAGTGCAGACAGCCATGGGTTGTCTGCCGGTATCCAACCGCAAACCGATGCGCAGGCTCAGCGGCGACGTGTTTGCAAAAATACCGATGGTAACCGGTTTATTGGATTTGATAAACAGATCCCCCCCATTCTCGACCATAACTTCACCTGTGCGGACCAGAAGATCATGGCCCACGGATTCAGCAATGGCGCCGGCAACAGCTGCCATGGGCCCGACACCGGCCTGTTGGCCGGCATACGCCATAGCCCTGACGATGCCCGGTGAAGGCCCCCTGACTTCCCATGGTGTCAGCATTTCGGCAAACCCCGCATGCTCACGCATATAATTTTCAAGAAAACGCCTATGGCGCAGGACCGATTCCCGGGCGATGTCCTTCAAATTATCCCCGGCACGGATGAAAAGGTCGGTTTCCTTTACCACCACGCGGAAAGATGCCTGCAGCTGTTTGCCGTATACCTGATTCCTGTAGGTTCTTTCTTCGAACATATCATTATAAATACAATTGTGGAACACGATTTTACTCGAACGCATAGACGTGCGGCCGCATTTTTTCAGGTGCCTGGTGTATAAAAAACTGGTCGGTCATACCGGCAATGAAATCCCTTACAAATTCCTCGGGTTTATGTCCCAGAATATAGACATCGTTTTTACCCTCCAAAAACCCCGTGAAAATAACCGAACTGTGACGGTTCTTCCGCAGATCGGTTAGATAACGCTCAAAAAGGTATTCAAAAAGTGTTTTTATTTTCGTTGATTCGGTTTTGATCTTCGGGTTCAGATAGATGTGCTCGAGGTTGAATTTTTTCAGGGTTTGGAGTGCTTCGGAGATGCCGGGGCTGAAGGCGACATAACTTTTTCCGTGGCTGTTTTGAATGACATCGGTCACCAGATTGAACACAATCGTGCCATTGGTTTTGCCTAGATACTTTTTACTGGCAGCGGGCAGATCAATCCTTTTGATGATTTTCAACCGGATGGCATCCTCGATGTCCCTGCCAATATAGCTGATGGTATCGGCCATACGCACCACGCAGCCTTCCATCGTCATGGGGGTAAGTTGCAGGGCAGGGTTATGCTTTTTATTTAATACCTCTTTATCAAATATTTCAAATGATTTATGACGTATTGGTTCAAGTTTTTGATTATGTATTTCTCCATCGTGGCAGAGGATGCCGTCCAGGGTTTGCAAGCATAAATTCCATCCATCCCCCTGGCGTTCCACTTGATCGAGAAACTGTACACTCTGTACGTTGTGAAGAAAATATCCGATATCGTGGTCAAGGCAAAGAGCGGTCAAATAACGTTCGCCATCATGCCCGAAAGGCGTGTGCCCAATGTCATGGCCCAGGGCAATGGCCTCGATAAGATCTTCGTTCAGCCGCAAAAAACGGCCTATGGTCCTGGCAATTTTGGAAACTAGCTGAACATGCAGCACACGATGAGTGATGTGGTCATCTTTAATGAGCGAAAACACCTGCGTCTTGTCTATGTAGCGGGTGTAGGCTTGTGAATGTAAAATGCGGTCAACGTCCAATGAGAACGCCTGACGATAGTCGGAGGCGCTTACATTTTTTGATTGACGTCTGAAACCCTGACCGGAGGGAGTGGCGAGCCGTGATAGGCGCTGGTGTTCCAGGCCATCCAGCTCTTTGATAATATTGTCAATTTTAGTAGTCATAGTAAATAAGGTATACGGTTTAAGGTATAAGGTGGTCAAGTCCTGATTAAAAGTTGTCACTTTTTACTATATTTTTATCAGCCGGTCTTCCATATTTGTTTTTCCAAAAATGAACATCGAACATCCAACGCTCAACATCCAACGTCGAATGTGGCTTGTCAGCATGTTGAATTCAGTTTTTCTGGGCATTCAGCCAAGAGCAAAGGGCCAACGGTTCGATGTTCAGCGTTCGATGTTGGACGTTCATTCGGTTCTCTGTGGCTCTGACATCTGTCTTCTGGTCTCTGTGGCTCCGTCCTCTGGGGCTCTGGCATCTGTCATATCTCGCCCTTTGCGATCATCGTGTCCATGAGATCATAAAAATCGATTCCCGCCGCACGAAACCCCTCCTTACCATACTTCATATTCCCTTCCAGCACAAAAAACCGTCCGTCGTATTCGCAAATATCCAGTCCTACATCGTTCCACCCGCACGCCGAGGCGGTGTGCAGGGCTAAATCAAGGGCTTTCCCGGGAACAGAGTCCAGTTTAACCGTTGCCCCCAGGGCCACATTGGTGCGAAATTCCCCTTGAGCGGCAACCCGCCAGTAGGCATGCACTATT
>QMMS01000644.1 GCA_003647375.1 Deltaproteobacteria bacterium | reverse complement strand
TTTCAACGGACACATTCAGTTCCATGGAAATAAACGCTCTGAAGCGCGCAGAATCCAGCACCCCGGCCATTCCTATAACTCTTTCTTTGGGAAAGCCGCAGGTATCAAAAGCCACATGACACATGGCATCCAGCGGATTGCTGACAATGATGAGTATGGCTTCCGGAGAACGGGATGCCACTTCCTGAGTGACACTTTTGACAATGCCGGCATTGGTGCTGATAAGATCATCACGGCTCATCCCCGGCTTTCTCGGAATACCGGCTGTGATAATGACAATATCCGATCCGGCCGAATCTTCATAACTGTTGGTTCCGGTGAGATGGGAATCATGTTTTTCTATGGGAGCCGCCTCATTCAAATCCAGGGCTTTGCCCTGGGGTACGCCTTCGACGATGTCCACCAAAACAACATCACACAATTGCTTTTCAGCCAGTCGCTGGGCCGCAGTCGCCCCAACATTTCCAGCGCCGATTACGGTAACTTTTTTATCCATTAAAATTTCCTCCACTATTTAAAATATTGATTTGAAAAATGAAACGATTGTTACTATAAATTATTGGATTGTCAACTTAATTTATATGGTCACCGGTTGTTGACAGGAGATATCAAAATAATATAAGTATCTCTGGATCTGGATGTAAGCGTTCAGGGATTCAAGGTTCAGGGTTGACGTCAAATTCGAAATGTTAATTTTTGCCATACAATCCGGGTGCTTTGCACCCGGTTACAAGTACAACGTAGCGCACGGACGCGCTTTTGCCTTTCCCCGCTTCCGGCGGAGAAACTCAAGCCATCCCTTGCAGTGCACAGGATGGTGGTTGACTCGTGGACTCTGACCTACCGCGCCAGTGCCGCGTCACGATGGAAGCCCAAAAGTATGAGCTCGCTTACGAGCTGCGTTAACGAAGAAACATAACCATGCCAACGGCCCGAAGGGAACGGTGAACCCTAAACCTTTGAACGGTTACATCTTTTGTCTTTCAGGCACGGTGTGATTGTGATATTATAAAAAGTTGAGTTTTTAAAGAGCTAATTCAGATGGCGATAGTTAATTTAAAGAAAAGACAAATCGAGTGTAAAATCGTATATTACGGGCCTGGTCGCTGCGGCAAAACGACTAATCTGGAATATATTCACAAAGCCTTTAAAAATCAAGTCAAGGGGGATATGGTCTCTATCAAAACGGATGGCGACCGAACCCTTTTCTTTGATTTTCTTCCGTTGGAGATCGGAAAGTTGAAAGGCTGTGACGTTCGGGTCCAGTTATATACCGTACCGGGACAGGTGCGCTATGCTTCGACTCGAAAATTGGTTTTGCGGGGTGCTGACGGTGTTGTTTTCGTCGCCGATTCTCTGGAGGTCCGGCGTGAAAAAAATATGCTGGCACTAAAAGATCTGCAGCAGAACCTGAAAGAATACAACGTCAGTATATTTAAAATACCCCTGGTGATGCAGTTTAACAAACGCGACCTCTCCGATGCCAATATTACCCTGATGCCGCTTGAAAAATTGCAGCAGGATTTAAACCGACAGTTAAAGGTCCCTGCATTGCCAGGCAGTGCCTTGAAGGGTGACGGCGTTGGAAAAACCCTCAACGCCTGCTTGAAGTTGGTATTAAAATCACTTCAAAACGAACTTAATTTGGGAGATTAATTTTTCAATATGTCCGACGATGTAGCATTTGCAGGCAATTTAAGCTTTCTCAATCTGGGTGAGCTGCTGCAGTTACTTGGCACAACCGGAAGTTCCGGCACCGTATCCATACACACCGCCCACACTGCGCAACCCGCTCTCATTTACATTGATAAGGGCACTCCGGTCAATGCCGCCAACGGTTCCAAAACCGGCATTGATGCCCTGTTCGCGCTGTTTGGCTGGTTAGACGGCCAGTTCGAGTTCGTCCAGGAAGAGGTCACCTGCGAAAAAACCATCACCAAGAGCCGGATGGAAATTATTCTGGATGGACTGCGACTGCTCGACGAGGGTCAGGTGGAGATTCTCGGACCGACTGCTGCCGCAGAATCAAAGCCCACACACACAACTGCTAAATCAGGGTCACTGCCCCTGATAAAAGGACCCCTGGTGGACTATTCCTATGTCGTTGATGAGGAAAGCTTCTACGATGGTGATGAAATTGTCCAGGAAGGCAACCATGGAAACTGGATCTGGGTGATATTGGAGGGAGTGGCCGAAATCGTCAAAGAAACGCCCAAGGGTTCCTTAAGTCTTCTCAGGATTGGCGACGGTGCTTTTTTGGGCAGCGTCTCATCGTTATTACAGGCTGATAATGTTCGCAGTGCCACGGTTACTGCGGCCGGAAACGTTCAGCTGGGCATGCTGGATTCACAGCTGATGACCAGTGAACTGGCAAACCTATCCCTTGATTACCGGGAATTTGTGAGAGCCCTTGATATACGACTGAAACAGGTTACCAGCATGGCCGTTGACATTTATGCTCAAGATAAAAAGGTTGCCGAATTCATCCAGGGGAAAAAACCGCTCATCAAACAGGGGCAAAATGAAGAGCGCCTGTTTAAAATCACTTCCGGCAATGCTATTGTTGCCCGGGAAACCGATGACGGAATTGTGCCCCTGGCCCACCTCGAAAAAGGCGATTTTTTTGGTCGTGTGCCTTTTTTGGACATGGGCAACGAACCCCAGGCGGCATCAGTTTTCGCATCACCAAACCTTAAATTAGCCGCGTTGGACCCTCAAGCGTTGCAAAAAGAAC
>QMMS01000643.1 GCA_003647375.1 Deltaproteobacteria bacterium | reverse complement strand
TCGAGTTTGAACCTTTGAACCGCAATAGCGAGCGCATTCCCCGTAGCTTGCTGCGGGGTTAGCGAGCGAATCTAAATTAGACAGAATTCCTTACGGTCGAAGATTCCTGGCAGCTTGCTGCGAGGTTCTTCAATATACGGCCTTACGATGAATAATCCCCAGAACTATTATATCTTCATGGCCAATTTTATAAATAATTCGATAACTTCCTACTCTAAGCTTCCAGTAGCCTTTTAACGTTCTTTGCAGGGGTTTACCATAAAGGTGGGGTTTTATGGACAGTCTTTTTTCAATGGCTTCTCTGATGATGTTTTTAAGTCTATTGTCGATTCTGGGAAGGTCGACTTTTTTGACATCCGGATGGTACAAAACAGTATAGGCCATTTTGTTTATTTCCACACATCCTCGTGGTCCAGCGCTTCCGATCGTTTGAAAGACGCCTCCCGCCATTCAGCATATTCGGTCAACATCACATCTTCATGCGTTTCCAAGGCATCTTTCAAAAGGTCCCGGGCTTTCATAGAAAGTGAAACGCCCTCTCTTTTTGCCATAAGTTCAACTGTTTTAAACAAGTATTTATCAAGAACAACATTTATTCTTGGATTTTTTGCAGGCATTTTTCTCTCCGTAGGTTGATTTCTAATGCGATGTAACAATAGTGACACACCTTGTCAATGACAAAATAAACTCGCTGCGCGATTTTATAGCCACTCCACTATGAATGGCGTGTAAGTACAGTTTCGTGTCCCCTGCTCTTGCCGACCGCAACAGCTGTTCAATTCGATCTGAAAATTTTTCATCTTCAAGATAACCTATCAGAGCAAAACTATCAAACACAAACCTATTCGTCACCGGCAATTTTTTTATCCTCCCGCACTTTATCCTTCGATTTTTCTTGCATGTATTTTCCCAGTATACCCCGGCGTAACATTCCCCTGGCTGAAACTATCGGATCATCCGATTCAGGCACCATTAGAATGCCCTCTTCCTTCTCGATCCATTTTATACACGTTGTTGCCGTCCATCTGCAAAAGGCATGTCATTACTGGACCGACCTTGCTCATGACAAATTTGATTTCTGTTATATTCGTACGAGGGAAAAACAAGAGGTTGATTTCTGTGTTGTCCGGGAAGAAGTTCCGTGGATGCTGGTAGAGTGCAAATCGCACAGCACAGCCATTTCGAAGTCATTGATAAAATTTGCAGACGTGTTTGTCGGCGCCAGTGTATTTCAGGTTACTTCAGCTGATGTCGACAGAATCGTACCTGGCACCCGGATCCGCCTGATGAACGTTGAAACGTTTTTATCGATGTTTCCATAAAATCGCTGCGCGCTTTTATTTGACGCGACGTTGTCGCTATTTAAGACCCTGGAATGATGGAATGATGGAATGTTGGAAAATTGGCACGATTGGATGGGAAACAGGTATAATTTAAAATTTAGCATTCAAAGTTAAGAATTGCCCTTGACAGTTTCCCCGTCTCATAGCCGCAACCTATGACATAAAGCTACACGCTATCGGCTACCACGTATCGCTGCACCAGCTCAAAAAGTTCGTCGATATAAAATGGTTTGGCCAAGAAGGCATCCGCTCCCAGCTCTTTAGCAGCTTTCTCGTTCTGGTAACGGTGAGACATGATGATGCAGACTTTATCGGGGAATGTCTCCTTGATATTCTTTAAAAGATCGAATCCACTCATGCTGGGGATCTCTGCATCGAATATAATGACATGCGCATTATCAGGGGTCTGGATAAAATCCCAGGCGTCACTGCCATTGTCGAATGCCAGCACTTCCCTGTTGACGCAAAACTCCAGCACGTCCACTGTAAAATCCCTGACAAGCTTGTCTTTATCGACCACTATGATTTTTACATTCGATATCATAAATAAACTCGCTTCGCGATTTTATTAGACGCGACTTTGTCGCTATTTAGCAAAGTTCTTATTGGGTTTCGCATCTATAATCTTTCTACCAACTCCCCATCAACTTAGGGCGATGAGCCGATATAATTCAAAATTTAACATTCAAAATTAATAATTGCTATAGCTGCGTCCCAGCACTATCTGTCTAATTTTTTTTCAAATAAACCAAAACCTGTTTCAGGTTTTCAGGTGACGCCACCAGAAGATGCTCGGGTATCCGCCCGCCGTCGATATATTCGTTCAGATGAAAATCACTGCCGTCCATCTTACTGATCTTGCCACCGGCAGCCTCAATAATCACTCGCGTAGCGGCCAGATCCTGATACGACTCATTGGCAATGACGGCGGCGTCTGCCCTACCTTTGGCCACATAGCATATGTGGGCGGCAGTGCAACCCAGATTCCTGATTTTTCCGGGAAATTTACAGCTGTAATGCTGATGAAATCTTGAAAAGGTTAATAGAAGGCTTTCATCATCTACATTTTCCTTGGTATTGACATTGATCTTTTTGTCGCCCCAGAATGCACTCTTGTCTGCCTGGGAGTGAAACAAATCCTTTGTTGCCGGCATGTGGAAAACCCCTAAAATGGGCCAGAAATTATCAAGAAGCGACAACGACATGCCCCATATGGGTATGCCGGCCTGGAAGTTGTCCACCCCGTCGATGGGGTCAAAAATCCAGAGATACCTATTTTTATCATGGGAATATTCATTGCCGATGTGGCTGCTGTTGAAGGCTTGGTGATCAGGGAAACGATGGTTCAACTGCTCTTGGAAATAATCCGACAATCTCAGTTCGGCTTCTGTAAC
>QMMS01000642.1 GCA_003647375.1 Deltaproteobacteria bacterium | reverse complement strand
ATCTGAGGGTGGTGTTCGAGACTTGACGTTTTAAAGAAATTTGATCATCCATATTTTCTGTTTTCACCTATCCGTTAATCTTTTCAGAAAGCTGCATGGTCTTCAGGCGAAGGCGAATAAACTCGAAAACATCTGTCAATCGCACGATCCCCACAATGTCAGGGCCATCCGTTACCAGAAGGGAATGATGTTTGCCGACGATGAGTTGGTGAATAGTGTCATTCATGGTTGCCGACACTTTAATGTATTCACCCTCGGTGGGTTTATACATGAATGATTTAACTTTTTGTTCGACTGCTTTTCTGTATAAATTCTGCAAAGGTCTATCCCACATGTTGTATTGCAGCGAGACGGACTCTATAAATTTGCGGCCGAATCCTAAATGGTCAAGGGCGCTATGTTTACGCACTTTTGATTCTTTATATTCGGGTTCAAGGGCCTGGATGATATCATGCTGGCTCAGCTTGCCGACCACGCGTTTTTCATTATTGAGCACTATTACTGCTCTGTGACGGTAACGTTTCGGGTCAAAAGCCTTCTGGGCCTCTTCTAAGGCATTGATGGCTTCAAGTACGTTGGCGTCTTCGGAAACAGTGGCATATTCTACAAGCGGAACCATTAGTTCTATTAATGTGGATGTCTCCATAAAGCTTTCCCAAACATCTATCTTTTCATCATGCATCCTTTTCTTTTTGGTAGCCGCCTCCACCTTGTTGACAAGCTCTTCAATATTGCACGGTTTCTTTAAAAAATCATAAGCCCCCAGTTTCATGCCATCAATGCCCGATTCTATTGTGGCGTGGCCAGTCAGCATTATGACCTCTACCAGGGGTGATACCTTTTTAATTTCTCTCAGCGCCTCTATTCCGTCCATGCCAGGCATCTTGACATCCAGGACAATGACGTCGATTTTTTGATTCATTTTTAGTTTTTCCAGGCCTTCTTCAGCACTGAAGGCTGCAATTATCTTAATGTTTCTTTTAGCCAGCCGTTTGGCCATGGTTTCCACAAAAGGAACTTCATCGTCCACCAACATAATGAATGGTGCTGTCATGACTATCCCTCCTTAATGTCGCACTACCATGCTTGTGTATTTACATCTGGAGCTCCATGTTTGAATGTTGCCCAGGGTCTATTTCGTTCAAAAATCTTTAAGTCTACTCCAACGTTGCAACTAAGGGGTCTACTTGGCAGCACTTTGCAGTACCTGCGTTGCTTGTTCGAGAATCCCTTCCGGAAAGCCAACGATGGGATAAATTACTAGAAATCCAACGATCCATAACAACAGCAGGGACAGTAAAAAAAATCCAAAGCCGTATTTTACAAAATCAATCGCTTCAAGGGCCCTTTTACCTGTGTCCGGATAAACACCCAGAGCAAATGTCAGTGCATTGGCGGGAGAGCCCACGATGAGAAAATGGGCATAAGAAGATGCCAAAGCCACGGCCATACCGATGGCCCATGGCTCGCCGGCAACTTGGGTCATAATCCCCATGGGAACGACAATGGGACCGATAAGGGCCACTGTTGCGGCATCAGACATAAAGTTGGTAACCAGGCCGGAGAAAGCGGACATCCCGACCCACAACCCGTAACCCTGGTCCATGCCAACCTGTGAAAGCGCGTTCAGAAAGGTTTTTGCCAACCAAAGGGCTCCGCCGCTTTCTTTAAGAAGGGCGCCCAGGGTCAAAGCCCCGCAGTACATAAACCATGCGTTAAAGGATATTCGCTCCAGTATCTGCTCGAATTTTACACTCTTGAATAACACCGGTACGACAAGGGCTAAAAGTGCCGGACCACCCAATCCCGTGGCTTCTCCTCCAAATATCCACAGAGCCACAATAAGGAAAAGCGTTCCCGCAGTGACATACTCGGCATAACTCATTTTACCCATTTTGCGTGTTTCTTCTTTGATATATTCCAGCCCCGGGGTAAGATCCCTGGTTTTTATCTTCTTGCTGAAGAAAGTCGCCATATAAAGCAGCAACATGGCGCTGCCTATCGGCACCAGAGCCCATCCGTATTTCATCCAGCCGGAATAAGTGATAGGAATACCATAATCGGTAAAGAAACCCATCATGATTACATTTCGGCCTCCGGCGGAAGGCGTTCCCGGTCCGCCCATGTTTAAGGCAAAGCAAAGGGAAAAAAGCAGATATTTGGCAAGTGCCGGATCGTGAACCACCTTTCCTTTCGGGCTGTCGGCCTTCACCGACCCATAATAGACGGCCATCATTACCGGCACCATAAAGGAACACATGGCAGGCGCCGACATAAATGAACCCACGATTGACATACTAAGGCATAGCACGATCATGGGGATCCAGAACCCTTTGGTCCACCCCAGCAACCAGACGGCCAATCGTTTATGAAAACCAACCTCTACCACCGTCCCTCCCAGCGCAAAAACACCCAGCATGAACAAAGGAGCATCACCGGCAAAGGTTTTTCCGATCGTGTTGAAAGGGAGAAGTCCGAAAAAGTAGGCCAGGACAGGCATCAAGATACCCGTTGCCCCGATCGGAAGCGCCTCCACGGCAAAAAAGATGACCGCCATGGGAACAATCCCCAGTACGATCATTGTTTTTTGGGAAGCCTCCTCGATGTTACTGGCGATCTCCCAGCCTATCATTTTATCGACGTAGCCGTATTCTTCCATCACATCGATTAGGGACTGAGGCGTTGGCAATATAAATGCAACCACTATAAAAACACCAACACCGATGCCGATCCACAGCCCTT
>QMMS01000641.1 GCA_003647375.1 Deltaproteobacteria bacterium | reverse complement strand
CTACTGACCTGACCCTTTCAGTTGAGCAGATGATCGAATACTATGGTGCCAGGTGGAAGATTGAGGCCGCATTCAAAGAGCTCAAACGAGACATTGGTAGCGCTGAAACGCAGAGCAGGCATCAGAATGCCGTCATAAACCATTTGCACTTTTGTATGATGGCCACATCAGTGGTCTGGATTTACGCAAGCCGACTGGAGAAAACGCCCAGCCGTCGGCACGTCGTTAAAGGCCGCAACCATTTTGCTTTTTCCGATGTTCGCAGACTATTGACGAAAGCCGCACTGGATGATAATTTTGGTATACTTTTCCCTGTGCCTCGTAAATCCGTCGTTAATTCTCTCGTAGCCGTACTGTTGCGCATGGCAGCATGAAGCTTTTTAGGAAACTTCAGATCTATACTTTGCCATGTTGTTTATGCAACCTTGGGGTTACCCCGACGTGCCAAGAACCATTGCAGGACGGGAGTGGCCAACAGAGACAAGGTAATAAGATTGATTATCAATGTAATAGACCTCTCCCACAAAAAAGAGAAGGAACCGTCATAAATCATGAGGGAACGCCGCAAATTATCCTCCATCAAGCCACCAAGGATGAAGCCCAGAAGTAAGGGTGCCATGGGAAAATCGAGCAACCGCAACACCAGGGCGACAGTGGCGATCAGGATCATGGCCTTTATGTCGAAGTTGTTGAAGGTGATCAGGTAAACCCCGATGATGGAAAAAAAGAATATTGCGGGGATCAGAATGTTTTTGGGGACGGCCAGAAGTCGGGCGAAGTATGGAATCAGGGGTAGGTTCAAAATGAGCAGAAAGATGTTGCCCATGTACATGGACATAATGACCGCCCAAAAGATCTCCGGCCGCTCCACGAACATACGCGGACCCGGTTCTATGCCGTAGGCGATGAGGGCTCCCAACATTACCGCCGTGGTTCCCGATCCCGGAATTCCCAGTGTCAACAGGGGAATAAAGGAGCCGGTACTGGCGGCATTGTTACCGGTTTCAGGCGCTGCCAAACCGATGAGACTGCCCTTGCCGAACTGTTTGCGGTCGGCGGGTTTGGCCAGGTTGCGCTCCATACCGTAAGATAAAAATGAGCCCAGGGTAGCGCCCGCACCAGGCAGGGCACCGATGAAAAATCCCAACAGGGAACTGCGAGCGATGGTGGGGGCGATTTTTTTAAATTCCTCCTTGGTCACTTTCAAGTCGCTGATGCCGGCTATGTTTTCGGCCTTGAAAACGCCGGTTGTGTCCTGCCGTTTCAGTACCATGATAAGGCCTTCGGTGATGGCGAAGGTTGCCATGGCTATCATGACGAAACTCAAACCGTCCAATAGATCCATGCTGCCAAAAGTGAAACGTTGCACCCCTGATGTCTGATCGGTGCCAACGGTCGCCAGCATCAAGCCCACGACGGTCATCAGCAAGGCTTTTAAAAAACCGCCTTTTCCGGCAAAGGCCGAGACCGCGGTCAACCCCATCACCATCAGAGCAAAATAATCCGATGATTGAAAACTTTTGGCCACATTAGCCATTATTGGAGCACCGAGCATTAACAGTATCACGGCGATGGTACCGCCACTGAAAGAAGAGTAAGCTGCAATGGCCAGTGCCTTACCCGGTTTACCCTGTTGAGCCATGGGGTAGCCATCAAAGGCCGTGGCAACGGTGGCGGCTTCACCGGGAGCGTTGATCAGGATCGAACACGTCGATCCGCCGAAGATGGCACCATAATAGACCCCGGCAAGGAGCACCATGCCCGTTGCAGGATCCAATCCGTAAGTTATGGGGATCATCAAGGCCACGGCTGTGATGGGTCCCAATCCGGGCAGCATACCGATGAAACTACCGACGAAACAGCCCAATAAGACCATGACAATATTTATGGGGATCAATGTCGTCGTGATCCCGACCATAATTCCCGATCCTAATCCTTCCCACATTATTTCACCAGCCCTATGATATAGAAAATTTCACCCGGAGCGATATACATCCCCAGAATTTTGCTTAAAAGCAGCCAAAGCACGATAACCAACGGTATGGATGAGAGCAAAATGAGCTTGATGTTGCGTTCCCCCAGGATATAAATACCGGCGATGAGAAAAAAGACGGAGGACAACAAGAATCCGATCCAGGGCATGGCTATGCCATAAATTACCATCAAAAGGATCAGATAAGCAGCCCGTCTCCAATCCAACCCGCTCAGCGCCTGTCTGGCCGTTTGCGCTTTTTCCCCGGCCGCCGGTGGTAGAATCAGAATCAAGAGTGATAAAACCATGCCTGCAATGGCGATACCAAAGGGCATGGTACGAGCATTGAAGGTTTCGCCCTGTGATAGAAATATCAAGGGGATTTGAAAAGCCACGGCACCATAGCCCATAGAAAGCAATAAGAAAAACAAAGCACCAGCTTTTTCACGGGTCATTTTATAACCTCCAAGAGAACGTCGCTTTACTGCGGTCAAGGGTTCGCGGTAAACGACTACAGCTTGACTTCGGCTGAGCTCAGTCGATGCCCACCCTCGACGCCTTGGCTCTGAAGCCCTCTGGCTTTTGCAACGTTGGGGAGACCCCTCCCGGGGGAGGGGTCTGGATGGAATCAGATTACTTCAAGAAACCCAGTTTCCGCATGATATTACCCACGGATTTTTCCTGGTCCTCCAGGAAGGTGTAGAACTCCTGGCCGGGTTTGAAAAGGTTTTGCCAACCCCGGTTGGTACGAATCGTTTCCCAATCGGAAGTGG
>QMMS01000640.1 GCA_003647375.1 Deltaproteobacteria bacterium | reverse complement strand
GAATGACCCGTTATTATGCAGCACCCGGGAAGGAGAATACGGGGTGATAGAGACACACAATACAGCGTCATTACTTCCATATTTCAACAAACAGCGCGCCTTATCAATTCAACCCGACCTCGCTGCTTCCAAATCTGCGTGTCAAGGGGGATCCTCTGTACCTTTTTTGGTGATGAGTGAGTCTGATCCCATGACACGTCTACTCAAGGCAAAGATTGTTACTCAGGCAGATAGCGAAATCCAATCAGTTTTTCTTCTATTACAAAGGGATCAGTATAGCATACTTCAGGATAGTATGTGGCCTTTAAACAACAGGGATGTTGAAGCTGCCTGGCAAAGCTCTTTTGCTAATTTCACGAGTGGGAGTCACATATCAGCACCAATATTGCTGAAAGAACAAATCCATACGGATGATGCGCTTTTGCCCATGGGTTCCACTTTTTACTGTCAAGCAAAACAGGTTTTTTTTGATCCATCCTGCCCGGCATGCGCTCAGCCATTGGTGTTATGCACTGATGACGCGTTTTTGGAAGCGAATGGACTTCAGCCGTACACAACCTCACTTACGAGATATTTGTATTGTAAATCCTGCGCTCAGATGAATCAGAGTCCTATTTGTTACGTGCCTTCCCAGGAGGGATGTTACCAGGAAAACATAAAAGATATGCGTCAATGGCTGGAGGCGTATAAAACGGCTGTTATCAATAAGACTATCAGATCAAGCGACCCTTGCTCAACATGCCAGGATATTAACCTGTGTTATGGTTCGGATGATTTGGCAAAATCCAGAGTCATTCCATTCTCCTTTTTCCCGAATTATATGCTGATGTTCCCTGCGCCAACCATAGCTGCGGTTGATTTTCTACGGCTGGTGTCAGGGGCGCCGCTCGAAACTATAGCTCATCGAAATGCAGTGGGACGAGCTCCAGGCAGATTGAAATGCCTTTCTAACATGACTGAACGCTTTTCTGATAGCCAGTTTTTTCTGTTTGAAAATAATGACAAGCAATTTCTGGAAATTCTATATTTAAAACTTTCTTTTCTATCAGAGTTGGTCCATGGCTGCTTTTCCAGTCCGGTCAATGAAAGGTTTTCTGATATAGGATTTTCGATAGATCGAATATGGGTTAGCTT
The DNA here is from genome assembly GCA_003647375.1 of Deltaproteobacteria bacterium. The sequence goes on along the minus strand of QMMS01000640.1, from coordinate 1,622 downwards.
GGCAGAACAGAATCGTTATCTTCCGCTTCTATGGAATTTTAAAGCCGAGCATATCGGTGTCGGGCCATCCATGGCAATTATGCCTAAATTTCCAAAACACATCGCATTGAATGTCCTGCATTTTTTAGGATCCGCATGGTTCTATGCACTGCTTGTAAATCAATCTCAGAATGTCGAGATGGTATTCGATGGTATTGGCAGCATGCTCCAAGATATTTCCAGCATCAATTTGGAATCTGCCGATTTCAAAGGGAAATTAGCCGGATACCTTTTTCTAAAACCGCAAAATATTTTTTGGGATCCGGCGGCACTAAGAATTGATCCTGCCTGGGAAGCATTGTGGGAACGATCGCTCGGATTAGGTTTTTTATTTCTGCAATGCGGTCTTGAAAAAGATTCACCCACATCTATCAATACATTTTTTCAATCTATAGATCGGTTGAGAACCCAAGTAAAGAAAATGATGTTTCAAACCGGGGAGGTGCAAGCAAGGCAAGCATTTGAAATGGCTCCCCATAAGCAGGAAGTGCATGAGATACTATCCCACATATTGAAAAAATGGCAAGCCGCCCACCCGGTCGTTGATCAAACGCGACAGTCGGTTTCAGCGCCGTCTCCTACCCGGGTAGAGACGATGGATAACAATAGTGTCAGTCCGGATGAAGATGACGCCATCTATGAAACTGTGATAATTTCGGCTAACAAATTTAGAAACCATGAACCTAACAAAGAGTCACTGCCCAATATTCCAAAAACAACTAAATTTACATTGGATTATCCTGAAAAACCGACTGAGAATTTGGAAACAGAAGTTTCAGAGGGAATAGAGACACAGGAAACCATTATCGTACTATCTCAGGGCGGGAACGCTGATGCGCCCGTTCCGCATGGGGAAAAAGATGCGGATCTCCCAAAAACCATGATAATTTCAAGCGGTAAACAGGCGGGAAAACCCTCTCCCTTTGATCAGCAAATCATAAGTGATAGTGAGTCGACTGCGAGTACAGAGCAAGATGTCGATGCGCATACGGGGAAGCAGGAAGGTAAAGACAGTTATCACGAGGATGATTTGTTGGAAAAAACCATCATACAGCATCGTGGAAATAAGGCTAAATAAGGGTATGGCACATAGCGTCGATCACGAACAATTGCTGGTTGAGATAGAAAATCTTTATGCATCTGCTCCTTCCAGTGCCGAAAAGTTAATCGAGGCTTATCTTGAAAACCGGTTGAGTTCACTAGAAGCAACTGAAAGACTGACATGCCTGAAAAAATTGACAGCTGAGACCGGGCAAGGGCAACAGAAGGCCGCAGCGCCGGCGGTGGGACAGGTGGAATCTCTGTCCAGGCTTTTCTCACTTCTGTTGAGCAAGACCGTATCTGTTGCCGACTTGACATCCGGGGAGATGACGGATCGGTTGCTGGATTCCTTTAACACGGTTTTCGATAATCTCAACCGCCTGATCGGCAGCATCAACACCACCCTGTTCGGCGAGGGAGCCGGCGATAAAACCATCCGCCACATGATCGGGGAGCATATAGACGGCGATGCTGAAAAAAAATCACTGGAAAGCTATATTGGCCAGATTGACAGGGCTTTCCTGGTCACGCACCAGGCTTTC
>QMMS01000639.1 GCA_003647375.1 Deltaproteobacteria bacterium | reverse complement strand
CCTCTGGTGGAGGACTCGGAAAGGTTCAACCGATACGGTGAAAATTAAAAAGAAAAATATCGAATGTCGAACAAGGAATGTTGAACCGCAATAGCGAGCGCATTCCCCGTAGCTTGTTACGGGGTTAGCGAGCGAATCTAAATTAGACAGAATTCCTTACGGTCGAAGATTCCTGGCAGCTTGCTGCGAGGAATCTTCAATATTGAAGTGTTGTATCGCTACGCTCTTTCTTCTTTCGTTCTAAAAGCGGGGAACCATACTTCGAAATTCATGTAATCGATATTCGATATTGGATATTCTAGCCCCCTTCGAGGGGGCTTCTTGCGCCCACTCGCTCCGCGGGTGGAGGCTCAGTATTCAAAGCTTGTTACAGCTTCCCAGCCCCTAACAGCTTATGGCTTATAGCTAAAATCTGTCTTTAACCTGAATTGAGCGATTTTTATCTCGATCTGCACCGATCTCTTGCGGATCGAGGGTTCGCAAAAAGCCTCGACAGATCCATGGGTATGCCTGTGTTTTTTGCGAACCCTTCTCCATCAAGATCTCGGCATACCTCTTCGGGAAAAATCGCTCAGTTCAGGTTTTAATTAAGACTTGCTATTTGTCGTGAAAAAGATACCCTTCATATTCTTTTTTGAACAGGAATCGACAACTACTATAGCAAGGAGTGTATCATGGATATTGATCTTAAATTGGATGGGGACAATCTGTACAAGGAAGAATCGTTTACCGACCTGAAAACCGGTGCTGTCCGAAGACTGACTCCGGTGACAGGTGATGGGTCCAACGATGAAAGCCGCGAACCGATTTTTATGGCTCAAACGCAGCTGATGTCCCCTAACGGCCCCTTGCCGGTAAGCTGCATGATCGAGGCAGCGACATTGCCGGAAGCCGTCAAGAAGTTTCCGGACATTGTTAAAAAGGAAGTTGAAAGAATCATCGAGCTGGCCCAAAAAGCCCAGAAGGAAGAATCTTCGCGCATTATCGTTCCTGGTCAAAGCTGATAACGTGCGGCTCATATAATCATAAATTTGTCCACAAGTTTATTCTGTATCGAAAACCTGGTCCTCTGGGCCAGGTCAGTGGCAGTTGGCTATGCCGATGGCGGTAATTGTTTAAATCCGAAGCACGAAATCCGAAATTCTAAACAATACCCAATGACCCAAATTGGAATGATCAAAACAAACCGTATAACGTTCAAGCCCATGGACAATGTTTGGGTCATTTGAGTATTTGATATTTGGATTTGTTTGGCATTTCGATATTAGAATTTAGAATTTGTTACAACCGAATATGATCCAAGAGACCCTTTCAGGGTTTAATCAGTGGCGAGCCCTATGTACCCGGGTATCTAATAGGGAAATGACATGAAGCCTACATCATTCTCACAGTTTTATGAGCAATCCGATATCATCATTGGGGAAGGTGCTGTTATAGAGCGTCTACGGCGGGACACTGAATGGGAGCTCGACCCCTATGTTGTCAACTCGGCATTCATCTATGACAAAGAGAAACGATCGGCATTAGAGACTATCTACCGGCAGTACCTGGACGTCGGGTCAGCATCTGGTTTGCCGCTACTTCTTTCAACTCCGACCTGGCGTGCAAGCAGGGAGCGAATCAAAACTGCCGGCTATAAAGAAAGGGCTGTCAACGAAGATAATTATCGATTTCTGGATGATTTGCGCAGGGCATATGGTGCGTATGCGGACAAGGTTGCCATCTGCGGTCTGATGAGCTGCCGCGGGGATGCCTATAATCCGGCTGAAAGACTTTCTGAGAATGATGCCCGGGAGTTTCATGCCTGGCAGGCCCGGAAACTGGCAGAAACCGGTGTGGACTTTCTCCTGGCTTCAACGCTGCCTGCCCTGAGTGAGGCGATCGGGCTTGCGTCGGCTCAAGCTGCTACCGGCAAACCGTATATTATCAGCTTTGTGTTTCGTCCGGGAGGTACACTGCTGGATGGTACCCCTCTGAAAGATGCTGTAGCTGCCATCGATGCCAAGGTTAACCCCAAACCTCTTGCATATATGTGCAATTGCACACATGCATCCATTTTCAGGTCAGCGATGATGCATGAGGCTCATGCTTCATCGCTCGTCAGAAAACGGGTTATCGGTCTGCTCGCCAATACGGCTGCTCTTGAACCCGAAGAACTGGACAGCAGCAAAGACCTGGTAGCAGAGGCACCCGAAATATTTGGCCGTGATATGGCGAGTCTGCACGGGGAGTTTGGAATGAAAATTCTGGGCGGTTGCTGCGGCACGGACCACCGGCATATCCAATCTCTGGCGAGCCAATTTACCAGGAAACCATAAGAGAAAGCATTCCTGACAGTCACAGCGAACACTGGCGAACGGCAGAACATTCCACGCAACCTGCAGCGAGGTTTTTCAATCCCGATGGAGGCAATTTTTGCGTTATGAAGGCCCCATATACCGACCGCCGAGTGAAGCCGACAGCCTTTTGATTCAGGCTACGGTAGGCTGCCCGCACAACAAGTGCAGCTTTTGCATGGTCTACAAGAAGGGGCCGCAGTTTAGCATCCGACCGGTCCCGGACATATACGAGGATATCGACGAAGCCTTTGAACACTATGGCACGAAAGTGCGGTCGATCTTTTTCCCAGCAGGCAACACAATTGCCATGCCCACCAGAGATCTGGCCGCTATATGTCGCCACAGTAAAATGAAGTTCCCGGAACTGCGTCGAATTACGGTATATGGATCTTCGCACTATATTGTTCAAAAAGGATTG
>QMMS01000638.1 GCA_003647375.1 Deltaproteobacteria bacterium | reverse complement strand
TTGCTATACTAGAAACCCAAGAAGGTAATGTATCCTCATTACAGGAGGCTATCAATGGCTCAAGGTATCTTGGTGAGGGCAACTTCTTGCCATTCACTAATGCCTCTATGGCTGCCTTTTGGCTTGATGAATTGAAGATGGTTAATATTGTGCCAACCTATTACGGCAACTTTATTGATGCCCAAAAGACACCTCAGGTAGTTAAGGCATGGTTCAACATACCGACAGCACTATTTGTTGAGTTGGATTTCTTACGTCCTGTATATATTGAGGAGTTCAATGCTTTTTATTATATTAATAGGATAGAGCAGTTTAAGCCGGAGCAGAAGACTAGGCTTGAGTTGGTTAGGATAAGTGTATTAACAGAATAGAATTATGAAAGCAGGAAGACCAAAAGGAAGTGTAAGAACATTTATCATCACCACTGATCTAGGGATGATAGAGGACATGAGTACATCGTCCCACCCTAACACATCATTTAATATATATCGTGCAGCCACGAATAAATATCCACGCTTATTTTACAAGTCTGCCTATTCCTTGGAGAAGGCAAAGAAACATCTTAAAGAATTAGAGTTATGAGTGTTAGCGAAGAAGTTGTAGTAAATCTGAAGATTGTTAATAAGGGCTTTGACCAGAGCATCAAGGTGATGGATGAGGTGGGGAAGACAGCAAGGAATGTTGACAAGGCCACCAAGTCAGCCATGCAGACATTTAAGGACATGGGGAAAGCCTTAGGCACCGTAACATTAGCTTTCAGAGCGTTTAACTTATGGACAAAAAAGTCTACAGGCGCATTAGCTGTTCTCAGGAAGGGAACCAAGGCTTGGACAGATCAAGCTGACAAGATGATTGGTGCCGCTGCTAAGTTCGCCGGCAAGGTGGCTCCAAAGATGCTTGGGGTGCTAACAGCTCTGGCTCCGGCTATTATAGCTGTAGCCGTAGCCATGAAGCTATGGACAGAATCGCTAACGATATCAGAGAAAGGTGCTGACAGGGCTGCCATTGCCACTAGTGCCCTTGATATAGCGTACAAAGGCTTGGTGGCTGCTGTCTCTGTTGCCTCTGATGCTGTCACCTCAGCAGGAATAGCCATGGCAGAATATGCAGAGAAGACAGGAATAGCAGCTCGCATGACAGGTATAGTGGTGAGGCTATTGCTTGCTCAAGCGGAGGCAGCAAGAGCGGCAGAGAAGGCTGTGGCTGCCTTGAATTTAGCACAAGTGCAGGGAGCAGCAGACTTGAAGCAAGACCTTGCCATCATAAACACACAGCTAAGGAACCAAAACATATCAGAAGAGGAACGTATTAAGTTGCTTGGAGACAGGGCGCTAGCAGAGAAAGCTATATTTGATTCACAAATACCCCTACTAGAAAGCAAGAAAGAGCAGCTTGAGATAGAGGCCAAGACAGAAGTTGGATACAAGAGGCAACAAGAAATCCTTCTGGAGATAGCTAAGATTGACAATGAAATAGCCACAGCCAACAACAATGGCGCCAACTCACTAGCCAAAGCAGGCGTTTTGATTAACAACATACTAACAGCTGAGAAAGGTATAACAGAGGAGAAGGCTAAGCAGAAGAGCATAGCCCCACCCCTAGACCCCTTTAGTGACCCCACATCAGATGATGAAACATCGCAATTTGTTCTGAAAGGCAAAGAGCTTTCAGACATCTATTCAGACATTGCCGCTGAGTTTGAGCAGGATATGATTGATGGCTTTGAAGCTGTAGAGGAGGCCGGAGAGGAGCATATGGAGGTGATGTCAAAGAGAGCAGAAGCCCAAGCACGTACACGCCTCGCATGGGCAGAGCTAGAGACCTCAGGGCAGCTGGGCTTATTCGCAGGCTTAGCTGGTGATATGGCTGATCTATTCCAAGACAACTTTGCTGTACAGAAGGCCTTCAAGATGGGGGAGGCTGTAATGAATACAGCTGCTGCCCTTGCTGCCGTATGGGCGCCACCTATGACAGCATCGGCACCATTCTTAACACCATTCATTGTTGCAAATGGAGCAGCACAAATAGCTGCCATTGCATCAGCACAGCCAGGACAAACAGGCAGCGCCGTCAATCCTGTTCATGTGAAAGGTAGTTCTTCCATGCTTTGGCGCCCAACTGAGAGCGCATCAGCAGCATTCAATCAGCAAGCTTTATACGACCCTGCCAACAACGCTCCCGTCCCCATCCTAGTCACAGAAGACCTAACATCCGTGCAAGCGCGTGTCGCCGTCACCGAAGCAAGAGCAACTATCTGACAAGAGAACAGAGAAGGTTGATAGTGTGAGGAGGAGTTCGCGATGATATGTTCTCGCGGAACCTCCGGGCTCATTTTTTTTCTGCCCGTTCAGAATTTGTCTTCTTTAGATGGCACGGCTTACACAGCAATTGATACGCATTGACATCTTCATTGGTAAGGGCTGCCACGAATGCAGGGAGGTGTTCTAAGGACAGCAGGGTACCTACGGGAACTCTGTGATCAATTTGCACTTCGGAGCCTTTGTAGTATTGTTTACAGTGGTTACAGAGGTAGGCCCATTTCCGTCTCTTATTATCTCCGTGGTATTCTATCCTGGCATTAGTTTTACATTGCTGCATAGGTTTCCAATAGCGGTATGCTCTACGGAGGTGTCCTCGAAGCGAGCCGAAGAATGCAGCTTCTGTCTGGGTGTTGTTGTTGCGGGTTTTAGGTTTTCTATTTAACATAATAATTTAAAGTTGGGTTATTATTTGCATGTTATGTATTTGGGTTGTAGCATTGCGCTCCCTGTCGCTGCGA
>QMMS01000637.1 GCA_003647375.1 Deltaproteobacteria bacterium | reverse complement strand
TACTGGAGGCAGTGCTTCATATAATCCATTAGTTACAGCTGTGAATAGTTATGGAGATACAGATTCAAATGTATTTAATATAAGTATTGTAGCAGAAGCTGTAGTATTAGTATCTGATTCACCAGCACCAGCTGCTACTTCAAAAAAGAAGAAATCAAGTAAAAAGAAGTAATACTGCTTCTAAACATTAACCCCTAATCTCAAGAGAGGACACTATGGGTACAGCACAACAGTTAGCACAAATTAAAGTAAATATCAGTGATGCAAAGCATATGGTTAAGCTTGCTGCTGCATTGGAAAAACTTAAAAAGAATGAGAACTTTAGGTTACTTATTGAACAAGGCTATTTCATTGAAGAAGCAGCTAGACTAGTAGCAGCTAAGTATAATATTGCTATGCAAAGTACTGAACAGCAGAGATTTCTAGATAGTGGTATTATGGGGCTTGGTTCATTACAACAGTTTTTCATAAAGATAGATCAAATGGGTGATCGTGCTAAAGATTCTATTGAAGCAGATGAAAATACTGAAGCTGAACTGTTAGGTATGGGTGAGTAATATGACTGAAGAACTTCAACAAGAAGAAGCAGCACTAGTAGAAGAAGTAAATGCTTTGGCATTAAGTGATGAAGACATCATGAACATGCCTGAGCCTACTGATTCCCCAGAACTTAACGCAGATCAAGAAGAGGTTGCTACACCTGATGATGGGCAAGAAAACGATGCAGGAACAGTTGAGGCTGCTAATGGAGAGGGAGAAGCTCCAGAAGTTGAACCAGAACATGAAGCCGCCCAAGCAGATATTGACCCAGAAGGGCAAGAACAGGAACCTACAGAAGAACCCCTTGTAGTAGAAGATAAACCTTCTAAGAAGGGTAAAAGTAAAAAAGCAGATGAAGTAATCAAAGAAGAAGAAGTATCTGTTAAATCTTCTGATGATTTACTTAAAGAATTGTTTACCCCTTTCAAAGCAAACGGAAAGGATATGCAAGTAGCATCTATTGATGATGCTAGAACACTCATGCAAATGGGTGCAAATTATAATAAGAAGATGGCTGGCTTAAAACCCAATCTGAAGCTTATGAAAATGTTAGGTAACAACGATCTTCTAGATGAAGCAAAACTTAGTTACCTAATAGACCTCAGTAATAAAAATCCTGAGGCTGTACAAAAGCTAATCAAGGATAGTGGTATTGATCCACTAGAAATTGATACAGAAAAAACTACTGAGTACAAACCAGGTACTTACACTGTTCATGATAAAGAAGTTGAACTTGACCAGGTCCTCCTAGATATAGAAGGTACACCTACGTTTCAGGAAACTATTGATATTATCAGCAATAAGTGGGATGACTCCAGTAAGAAGGAACTGTTAGAAAAACCTAGTTTGATAGCTAATATCAATGATCAGGTTGCCAATGGCATCTATGAACAAATATACAGCATTGTTGAACAGGAACGTACAGTAGGCAGACTGACAGAACTATCGGATCTGGAAGCTTATAAGCATGTAGGTGATGTACTGGAAGCGCAGGGGGTCTTTAATCAGCCTCAGGCTCAACAACTAGCACCAATCCCAGCACAGGCTCAAGCAAAAGAAGACCCAAAACTTAAAGCTAAAAAACTAGCTGCAAGTGGTACCAAGGCTACTCCTAATAAGGGTAAGGCTAACGGTGCTATTAATCCGCTTGAATTATCTGATGAAGATTTCATGCGTGATGCAGCTGCAATTTAATATTAATATGAGGACATACTAATGTCTAATTTTGATCCTAGCCCTATTACCCAAGCGGATAATAATGGGGCATATGCAAAAGGAACTGATACTTCACATCGTTCCTACAATGCCCCTTATGGGGACCCTGAAACTGGTGTATCAAGTAATATTGGTACTCAATTCAACACTTTCTACTGGCAGAAAAAAGCTCTTATTGAGCTAAAGAAAGAAATGTTCTTTGGTCAGCTTGCTGACACTACTTCTATGCCTAAGCACTTTGGTAAGAAGATCAAGAAGTATCATTATCTTCCTTTGCTGGATGATCGTAATATGAATGATCAAGGCATTGACGCTGCTGGTGTAGCCACTGGTGATGCTACTGCTCAAGACGCGTATTTGCTTAATACCTGGGTTGTATATCATACAGCTCTGGCTACTGGTAATGAAATTGGGCATATGTCTGTATCTGATGATGCATCAGCTGCCCTTACTGCAGCACAAGTAGTAGCAGAGTGGAATCGCAGATATCCTGATGGTCCTGGTGCTGATGGAACTGTAGCTACTCATGCAGTAGAAATTTCAGGTGCATCACCTGTAGCTAATGCAGGTAATATGTATGGATCCAGCAAAGACGTTGGAACCATTTCAGCTAAGATGCCTGCTCTGTCAGAACATGGTGGACGTGTTAACCGTGTTGGATTCAAACGTATTGAGCTGGAAGGTTCACTGGAGAAGTTTGGTTTCTTTGATGAGTACACCCAGGAGTCCATGGACTTTGATAGTGACTCTGAGCTGATGATGCATGTTAATCGTGAGATGCTACGTGGTGCTAATGAGATGACTGAAGATGCTCTTCAGATTGATCTCCTGAACGCTGCTGGTGTTGTACGTTTTGCTAATGCTGCTACTAGTGTTGCTACTATTGATGTTACTGATCTGGTTACTTATGATGACTTGCAAAAGCTGTCACGTGATCTAGATGATAACCGCATGCCTAAGAATACCAAGATCATTACTGGTTCACGTATGATTGACACACGCACCATTGATGGAGCGCGTTATAT
>QMMS01000636.1 GCA_003647375.1 Deltaproteobacteria bacterium | reverse complement strand
CGGTACCGCACCAAGTATAACGAAGAGCGTAAGACGTTCGACAATAAGCCATACCATGACTGGACGTCAGACTTTGCTGATGCCTTCAGGTATTTGGCTATCACGCCTCATGAGACAGGGTTCAACTCATGGGGTCAAGACATAGAATATCCAGAAGGGAGCGACCACATATGAGCACTGCACCAGAAGAGATGGTAAACGAGATATCAGAGATGATGTTAGGCGAAGAGCAGGAGGACGATGGTCAAGGCACTATGGGTGATGCTGAGATCCTCAACGTCGTCGCTGCTGAGATGAGCCAGTCTGCTACAGGCAACTACTCCACTGAGCTGGACCACACACGCCTTGAGGCCCTAGACTATTACTTAGGTAAGCCCAGGGGTGATGAGGTCGAAGGACGCTCCCAGATTATCAGTACCGATGTGGCTGATGCCATTGAATGGATAATGCCACAGATAATCAAGGCCATGGTTGCCAAGGGTCCTGTTATTGAATTCGATAGCATAGGCCCAGACGATGACACCCAGGCGCAGCTGGAAACTGAGTTCACTCATGATGTGTTCATGAAGGAGAACGAAGGGTTCCTGAACCTGCATGAGTTCATCAAAGATGCCCTGATGCAGAAGAACGGTATCTTTAAGATATACTACGATGAGTCCGCCGAGACTAAGACTGAACGCTACGATGGTTTGACCCAGCCTGAGGTAGAGATGCTGCTACAACACCCTGATGTTGAACTGGTTAACATGGAGGAGAGTGTCGACGAGCAGGCCGCACAGCAACAGCAACAGCAGCTGCAACAGATGCAACAGCAAATGATGCAAGTACAGGACCCGCAGCAGCAGCAGCAGATGGGACAACAATTGCAGCAGATGCAACAACAGCCCCCACCGATGTTGATATCCTTAGAAGTTGAGGTAACCAAGTCAAGAGGTAAGATAACCGTCGACTGTGTGGCGCCTGAAGAGTTCCGCATTAACCAACATCATGACAGCCTTAACCTGGACACCGCGAGGTTTACAGCACACGTCCGACTACGTACCAAGTCACAGCTAATCGAGCAGGGTTATGACCCTGAAGTCATCATGAATGCTGGTGAGAACCTGTCCAACAATTACGAGCGTGATTACCGTTTTGCTGCACAGGATGAAACCGTATACTCAGACCCAAACTACTCAGAAGACCCTAGCCAAGAGCTGCTGGAGGTGTCTGAGTGTTATATGATGATAGACACCGAACGCACCGGTGTGGCCAAGCTGATGCAGGTAACGGTGCTCGGATCTGATGACCCCACTGACGTGCTTGAAATGACCCCCATGGAGGAGAATCCCTTCGTATCCAGTTCTTGCATCATCATGAGCCATAAGTTCTTTGGACTGTCTATCTATGACAGGCTGGTGCAACTACAAGACCTGAAGACCAGCCTCTGGCGTAACATCATGGATAACCTGTACCTGCAGAACAACCGTGAAAAGGAAGTGGTCGAGACGCAGGTAAACCTGGATGATTTACTGGTTTCCAGACCTGGAGGTATTAAGCGAGTTAAGCAGCCAGGCATGATACGAGAGCTGGAGGTTCAGCCTATCGGTCAGGAAGGCTATCAGATGCTGGACTATGCTGATCAAGTTCGTACCGGGCGCGTCGGGGTGAGCCCTGATACTGCGGGTCAGGTTGATGCACTGGGGACAGCTGTTGGTTCTGAGGGTGTGGCGCAGCTGATGTCGGCCAAAGAGGAGCTTACAGGCTTGATGGTACGCGCTATTGCTGAGACTGGCATGAAGCCTGCATATGTGAAGATACGTAACCTGCTGGTCCGCTACAAAGACTCAGAGACGGCGTTCAAGTTCAAGGGTGTCTGGCAGAAGGTTAACCCGTCTCAATGGGGTGACAGGTCTCGCACCACTGTTGTAGTCGGTACTGGTACCGGCGATGACCAGCGTAAAGTGGGCGCCATCCAGCAAGTATTGGCTTATCAGGCTCAGCTGGTAGTAGACCCCCGTAACATCTTGGTTGACCAGATGCAGGCGTATGAAGCACTGGATGAGTTCTGCCGGGTGTCAGGTCTTGATAGTGCTTCACCATACTTCCTTGACCCCAGTAGTGAAGAGGGTCAGCAGAAGCAGCAGCAGCTGGATAAAACGCAGCAGGAAGATAAAGAGAAACAGGACCAGCTTAACCAGGCAATGGCTAAGGCCCAGACTGAGTTAGGTCAGGCCGAGATGATGAAGGGTCAGGCTGCCTTAGAATCCCAGAAGGCCAAGGTCCAGGTTGAGCAGGGTAAGATGATGATGGACGGCGTTAAGCAGCAGGCAGAGAATGATAAGGCGTCCATGGAGCAGCAGCTGGATGCTATGCAGACTCAGCTCACTGCCATGAAGGACAGCCAGCGTCTGGCGTTCGACTATGCTAAGCTGGAGCAAGACGAGGCCCTATCCCTTACTGAGATGGAGCTGAAGTATAAGCTTGAGAATGAGAAGCTGGACGAGCAACACGAACAGAATCAGGTAGCGGCCAAGCAGGCAAAGGATACCGACGATGATAAACCTGAATGAACTACGCGACTATAGGTCGTTAGGTGATACTGATGAACTAGAGCGTCGCGCTAAGCAGGCTGCAATGGATAAGCGTAAGCAGCTTGAACAAGAGCCTACAACCATGGACTGGTTCACATCAGCTGAACCCTATGGTCGTGCTCTCAAGAGTCTGGGTCAGAGCCGATACTCTGATGACTCGATAGGGCGTAATACCTTCGACGCCATTGGGGATTTTATGACGGGTCAAGG
>QMMS01000635.1 GCA_003647375.1 Deltaproteobacteria bacterium | reverse complement strand
TATGAAGAACTAAAAAAGAAAAACATGGATATAAAAGCTGATGAATTTCAAAACTTCATAAGAAAAATTTAAATAATAATCGCAGCACAATAAATAGAAATATGAGCGGTCTGCAAGACCCAGCGATTATTTCCGGTTGAACTACATCCCGGTTGGGTTCCTATGCATTTTACGACAAGTTTGAACTCTTTTGAACAAGATTGTCTGGGGCGACATTCCTGTTTGCAGCGCGATTGGCTACATACGAACTGATGAAATAATATCAAAAACCACTGCTTTTAGGTCGAAAACATACAATTTAGGCAATACAATCCTGGTCCTCAAAAAAAGAGGATGATATTTTATATTGAGCCCTAAGCTAAAGTAGTTTTGATAAAAGCAGTGTAGGCAAATGGCTGGCGGGTGAGCGGATGCGCGGAAGCTCACGGATAACAACCATATTTCCTTTTTTGCAAACAGGACATTTCCGTGGGTCAAAACCAGTAAGCCGTTTTAAGCGTTCAATGGGGGTTTCCTTTTCTGCAGAACATGTCAGTTGTTCAATATCCGGTTTTTGTTCAGCAACAAATTGCAAATGCTGATTCCTGATCGTAGTTGGATTATAAATCCCAAAGCGTCGGATTTTCACAAAGTGTTTGGGTAGCACATGCAAACAGAAGCGTCTGAGGAACTCATCCCCTTTTAAGCTAAGCGGTTTCTTTTGTGCCTTGTCGCGATAATCTTTGGCAATAAAAGTTACTTCCTCGTTGCTGATATCCAAAATCCGGTGGTTGCTAATGGCTACCCGGTGGGTATATTGTCCAAGGTAGCGTATCACATGTTCCGGTTTTGCCATTGAAGGCTGACAGTTCACCACCCATTTGGCAGAATATGCTTTTTCAATGTGAGGCATAAACCCTTCATGTTTTCCGGCTTTTCTGAGTTTACGTTTCACCCTGTCGAGGAATTTTCCTTTAAAGGTATTGCTAAGTTGGTGTACCGGGTAAAGGTACCGGCCATTGTTGCCAATATACTTCCATTGGCCTTTCAGGTTGACACCTGCGGCCGGCACAATACAATGGATATGTGGGTGAAGCGACAGGTTTTGTCCCCAGGTGTGCAGCACAGCAACAGCCCCTGTCATAACACCGAAATGGGAGTACCCGAAACTGTACAGTGTATCCCAAACGGCACTAAACAAAAGCTTGTAGTACAAAGCAGCATCCCACAGGCAAATGGCATTTAAACAGTGGGGCACGGTAAAGATGACATGATAATGCTTCACCGCAAGGGTCGATTCGATAAGTTTTTCGATCCATACTGCCTGTTTTACACCAAGGCATTTGGGGCAATGCCGATCGCCACAACTGTTGTAACTGTATCGGATTACACCACAATGGTCACATGCTTCTTCGTGTCCGCCCAAGGAAGCAGTGCGGCATTGCAAGATATTATTAAGCACCTTTATTTGTTGGGGCGATAAGCTCTCTTTTTCCAGGAACTGTCGTCCAAACCTGTGGATTATCCCTGCAAGCTCAAACTTAGTCCGTTTTCCTTCCATAAAGCGTATCGAGCGGACTGTGAGGCTTTACTTGTTCGCATTGGGCTACATGAAGATAAATCATGGTAGTTGTTATTTCAGCATGGCCAAGCAGGTTTTTCAGTGTTACGATGTTTAACCCTTCTTCGAGCAAGTGAGTAGCATAGGTATGCCTTAGGGTATGAAGGTTGACCTGTTTGCTTATTGTCGTTTTTTTGAGGTTCTCACGCATTACCCATGACAGTCCGCGAATACTGTACTGGCTACTGGGCTGTTTGCCGTTAAAAAGCCAGATGTGGGGATTTTCTGCCTTGAGGTATCTTTTCAAACCAAGCGCCATTGTGGGCGAAAGCGGTACAATACGGTCTTTCTTGTATTTCGATTGCCGGATATGGATGGTCATGCGTTCGAAATCAACATCCGGCAGCTTCAGGTTGATCACTTCCTGGCCGCGCAAACCGGCAGAATAAATTAATGCCAGCACGATACGTTGTTTCAAAAGTTTGGGAGTAGAAAATAGTTCCTTTAGTTCCGTGCGGTTTAGAATGACAGGAAGCTTGGTCTCGCCTTTGAGCGATGGCAATGCAATGGCTTTTTTGTTCATGCCAAGTAGTCGGTAATAATAACGCAGGCCATAGACCATGTGCTTAAAGCTGCTGCGTGAAGGTGATTTAGGATCACGGGCCAGGGCGACCAGGTACTCATTTATTTCATCTTCACTAACCAGCTCGGGAAGTTTCTCAAAGTGAATCACAAACAATGCAATACGCCTGGTGTAATTGTCAAGTGTGCTTTTACTCTGGCCCCGAAGGGTTACCTGATTGGATAGCTTTTTGATAACATTCTCAAATTCAGGAACCGCAATAATTGCACGCTCCAGAATGGTAGGACTTGTTCGTTTTCTCATAACTGCTAATTTTAAGTGAATACTAACAGCTATAAAGTTCGGGGATTAAAAAATATTGGTACTTTTGATAAGAGCTATCCCGAAGGGATTTAGTTCAACATTATGTATGAAATCATAGCCGCACAAGACCAACACACACGCCAAATCTACAGATTCATACATTGAGCGTCAGCACCAATTTAATCAAAGGAAATATGAAAATGATTCTGATTTTTTTAACTGCAACGCTGTTCTTTACACCGACAACAAATGGACAGGATTTTTTCTTCATTGGTGAAAACAGTTACCCATGTACCGAAACTTTCACATTACAATCCAATTCTGATGCTTCCTACACTAATGACTTGAAAGCATTAT
>QMMS01000634.1 GCA_003647375.1 Deltaproteobacteria bacterium | reverse complement strand
CCCCTTTTACCCAGGGATCTGTCCGGGTGATGGCGAGTTCGACAAAATTGGGAAGGGTAAGAGCAATGGGACGCCCATCAAAAAAGAGCATATCCACGACCGTATTTTCTTTTAACAGGTCCTTGGCATCGCCAACACCATCCCCGTTAAGAAATTCCTGTTCATAATTGGATGTATTCATGAAGCAGTAGCTTTCACCATCAAAATAAAGGTACTCCATGGCATGCTCTTCCAGACTGGCTTCGTTGAATTTTTCACCGGACCTGAAGGTTCTATCGAACTGAACACCGGTTACCATATTTTTCAGCTTGCATTTATACAGAGCCTGTCCCTTGCCGGGTTTTACGAATGCAAACTGAACAATGACATAGGGGTCACCTTCAATCTCAAGCTTCAGCCCTTTTCTCAGATCTCCACTTTCAAGCATATGCGTCTCCCCCAAACACTTGGTTCCCAATTGTTTGTCTACATAAAAATAGATTTTTATTTATAGATTCCACATAGTTTGCCCGTGGTGTTCAGTCTTCGACCACATAATTTTTCATGAATTTACGCTATATGAATATGTGACTGCTCTTTTGATGGAAGTCGTTTCATGCTTTGTTGTGCGCGTAAGGTAATGAAAACTTATGACAACCAGTATATCATCTTGACATTTTCAGCCGTCTCTAACATATTCACCTAGTTTTCGCAAACTGATTGCACAATGCAACTTTCTACAATATCAACATAAAATTCCGCTTGGGGTTTAACATGATTCTGATCATCGATTTCGGCTCGCAATTCAACCAGCTCATCGCCCGTCGGGTGCGCGAATGCCATGTGTATTGCCAGATCGAATCCCCAGCCATCGGCATGGATGAAATCCGCAAGCTCAACCCCGAAGGGATCATCCTTTCCGGCGGGCCCTCCAGCATTTATGAGAAGGGCAGCCCTAAAATCGACAAAGCTGTTTTTGATCTGAACATCCCCATTCTGGGTATCTGTTATGGGATGCAGTTCATGGTTGATGCCCTCGGCGGCAATGTGAAAAATGCCAAGAAGCGCGAATACGGGTTTGCTGAGCTGACAGCCAAAAAAGCCACCGGGCTTTTTAAAAAGGTCAGCCGCACCACCCAGACATGGATGAGTCATGGTGACAGTATTGTCAAGCTGCCCAGGGGCTTTACCATAACAGCCTCCACCCGGAACACCAAAATTGCAGCCGCGGCCAATGCTAAACGCAAAATGTACGGCCTTCAGTTTCACCCGGAGGTGGAGCACACCTTGAAAGGAAAAACCATGCTCCGCAACTTCCTTTTCGACGTGTGCGGGTGCAAGCGCTCGTGGACCATGAAATCCTTTGCCAGGGAATCTATCGCCGATATCAAAGCCCTGGTGGACGGCAAAAAGGTGGTGCTGGGGTTGAGCGGTGGTGTGGATTCGTCGGTTGCCGCATTGCTGATCCACAAAGCTGTGGGGAAGAACCTCACCTGCATTTTCGTGGACAATGGGCTGCTCAGAAAGGATGAAGCCCAGCAACTGAAAAAGACGCTGAAGCAGCATTTGAAAATGAACATACGGTTCGTCAGCGCCAAAAACAAATTTTTAAACCCTTTGGCAGGCATAACAGACCCTGAAAAGAAACGGAACATTATCGGCCGGGTCTTCATGGACGTATTCGAAGCGGAAGCCAAAAAAATCAAAGACGCCGAATTTCTTGGCCAGGGTACGCTCTATCCGGATGTCATTGAATCCGTATCAGCCTTTGGCGGCCCTACCTCGGTTATCAAATCCCATCATAATGTGGGCGGACTGCCCAAAAAGATGAAACTAAAACTCGTGGAACCCCTGCGGTATCTGTTCAAGGATGAAGTAAGAAAGCTTGGCAGTGAGATCGGGCTGCCGGAAGATCTGATCTGGCGTCAGCCCTTTCCCGGACCGGGACTGGCCATCAGGATTATCGGTGAAGTCACCAGATCGCGACTCGCCATATTGAGGGATGTGGATGCCGTGCTGCTGGAAGAAATCAGGCAGAACGGATATTACCGGAAGTTGTGGCAGTCATTTGCCGTACTGCTTCCCATCAAGAGTGTCGGCATCATGGGTGATTCCCGGACCTATGAAAACATCGTCGCTATCCGCGCCGTCACCAGCCGTGATGCCATGACCGCCGACTGGGCCAGGCTGCCCCATCAACTGCTGGGTAAAATGTCAAACAGAATCATCAACGAGGTCAGAGGCGTCAACCGTGTGGTTTACGATATCAGCTCCAAGCCGCCCAGCACCATCGAGTGGGAGTAATGAATTCGCTTGAACAAAACTCGTGATCGAGTTTTATCCAAGCGAATTCATTACGTTTAAGCATTTTGACATTATTTATGATCTAAGATAATATTCTTTATGACAAACATATGAGTGGGGTAGATTAGATTTTGCATAAATAATGTCAAAATGCTTTCATCTAACTCCGCGCGCAGGCCATCCATATAAATTTTTCACAGTTATAAAACCATGCAGCTAAGATAATAGCCTTAATTTAAAAAACTACAGACCGGGACGATGGTCTGCACGCGGAGTTAGGTATGGAAGAAAATCGCACGCCAAGCACATTTAAACTAGGGGGAGACGATCAGGAAAACGACGCTGTCATGCAGGCCGAACTGCAGGAATTGAAAATTGAAAAACTAGGCCAGCGGGTCATGCTGCTCGCCATCCTCATCCCCTGCATGATCGGTGTTATCCTTATTATCTCATACCTGGATATCAAAGACCGGGTCAAACGCACCCAGAGTACGGGCACCATCGGTGT
>QMMS01000633.1 GCA_003647375.1 Deltaproteobacteria bacterium | reverse complement strand
TACTACAGAGATGCCCGCGGACTCTCAATTGGTGGCGGCGCAGATGAAGTTTTGCGGGGTGTGATTGCGAAGATCGAGAATTTTACCTAATGGAGATGTCAGATAAATTGAACGCATTGGGAGCCGGCCTGAAATCAAAGCCTTTTCCACCGGGAAGGGTCAAAATAGCGGATGCCTTGAGGTACCTTCTCGAACAAAAAGAGTTCAATGCCATAACGACCGCCGAAATATCAAGGCAGGCAGGCGTTACGGAAGCACTGATATATAAGTACTTTAAAGACAAGCGGGATCTATTACACCAAGTCTTGAGCGAATATCTGGAGCAATACTGCATTTTGGTTCAAGGTGATTTGAAGGGCATCAAGGGGGCCTTGAACAAACTGCGAAAACTTATCTGGTCCCACATCAATGTATATGCCACAAACCAGGTTTTTGCCAAGATACTGCTCATCGAAGTGAGGAGTCACAACGATTATTATCACAGTGATACCTACGAGCTCGTCAAGGTGTACAGTGATGTGATCCTGGAAATACTGGAAGAGGGCGTATTGAATGGAGAAATACGGGACGATATACCAGCCAGGTTGATCCGGCAGATTATCCTGGGAAGTATCGAGCAGGTGTGCCTGACCGGCATCACATTCGACCGGACAATCGACCCGGATGCCCTCACAGAAGATATTTGCGAGATTGTTTTTAGTGGAATTATACCCAAGACTATAGGCTATTAGACTGTTAGACTATTAGGCTGAAGGCGCTAACAGCCTAACAGTCTAACAGTCTAAACAACCTGATTCGGTATATGTTTAAATAA
This sequence comes from Deltaproteobacteria bacterium, assembly GCA_003647375.1. The sequence continues at coordinate 1,989 of QMMS01000633.1, read as the reverse complement.
ACATTGATAGTTTATAAGTGCTCCATAGGAATTGTTGAGGAGAAGAAATAATGGGCGAATGGATAGACGGATACATGCAGCGACTTTCCAGGGTTCGGGAAAAGAACCGAATCGGTGGCGGCCAGGACCGCGTTGACCTTATCCATCAGCTGGGAAAACTGACCGCACGGGAACGGATCGCGCACATTCTCGATGAAGGAAGCTTTGAAGAAATCGGTTCCATCGTTACCGATACCAGGCCGTCACTGGATGGCAAAAAGAGACCCGACCCCTCGGATGGGGTGGTGATGGGGTTTGGAGAGATCGATGGTCGCCCTGTGGCGCTGTACGTGATGGATTTCACTGTCATGTCGGGATCCCTGGGGGATCAGACAGCCTGGAAGATGGCCGACATCACCGCAATGGCCGGAGAAAGAGGCATGCCCCTGATAGGTGTCATAGACTCGGTGGGGGAACGTCTCAGCTTTAAAGGTGGTGATTCCGGAATGAATGGACTGGGACGGTTTTTGAGAAACTACTGCCTTTACTCGGGCATTATACCGAGGGTCACGATGCTGTTGGGGCCCTGCACCGGGGTATTGTCCGTGGTTCCCGGGTTGTCGGATTTTCTCATTATCAATCAGGCTACCGGATTTATGTGGCTCGGGGGTGACATATCGTCGGAAGATGCCGGGGATGCGGAGTTTCATATGGAAAAATCCGGCCAGTGTGACCTTCTTGCCGAGAACGATGTGGATGCCATCGAGAAGATGAAGACACTACTGAAGTATCTGCCGCAAAACTGCTGGGAAGGACCATCCTTTCTTGAAACGGGTGATGACCCGCTAAGGAGGGAAGAGGCGTTGCTGGACGTTATGCCCGACAACCCGAAATTTACCTATGATATTCATGAGATTATCGATAAAATCGTCGACAATGGTGAATTTCTTGAAATTAAGGAAGATTTTGCAACACATCTTGTGGTGGGGTTTTGCCGTTTCGGCGGTCGAGTGGCCGGTGTCGTCGCCAACAACCCGGACGAATTGAGCGGGATTCTCGAACCGGATTCATCCGATAAATACGATCGGTTTATGCGCTTTCTGGATGCTTTCAACATACCCCTGGTGACGCTTGTGGACACCACGGCATTTCCACCGGGAGACAGATGGGAAAGAATGGGGATTATCCGGCACGGGGCGAAACTCCTCCATACCTATGCCCACCTGACATGTCCCAAGGTGACGATGGTACTGAGGCGATCTTATGGTGGGGCGAACATCGTTCTGGGATGTTCGAAAATGTTTCCTGACTATGTCTATGCATGGCCTACTGTCGAGTTCGCACCCACCGGCCCGGAAACGGTTGTCCACGCGGTATTTCACAAAGAGCTTGTCAAGGCAAAGGAGGAGGGCAACTACGATGAGGTCTATAACTTTTTGCTCAGTATCCTCAAGGAGGAGTTTTCCGTCATGAAGCTGGCCAAACAATGGACCACCTATTACACAGCCCATGAAGTGATCGATCCCCTGGATACCCGTTCTCGAATTGTCAAAGCGATTGCTTCACTTCAGAACAAGAAGGAAGAATTGCCGGAGAAGAAGCGGGCGATTAAGCCGGCGTGAGAAAAGCAGGGTGAGAGGGGTGGAGGATAATACAAGGGTTGGAGGGTGATCGTGTTTATTGAGCTTGTTGTGTTTCTTGTGTTTGTTGGGTTGATGGATCAGGGATGTGTTAAGAGCCGTATACCGATGGCCGTAAGCAACACAATAAACACAACGAACCCAATGAACACAACAAACAAGTATGTAGGGTCCGAGGGGGAAATAAAAACGCTTTGCTGTCATTTGCTTCGCGTAATTAGTAGTAATTTACTTCGTGTCATTTATCGTGGCTATCCGCTCTAAGCAACAATAAGTTACGCGCGAAGCGCAAATGTCGTCCGCAGGACTAATGTCGCACGAAGTGCAAATGACAGCCGAAGGCTAAATATCGTCCGAAGGACTAATGTCG
>QMMS01000632.1 GCA_003647375.1 Deltaproteobacteria bacterium | reverse complement strand
GAAATATTCTTGTTGAGCTTGGCATACGCTTCAAAATTCTCTTCAACGGCCCGCTCCAGAGCCAGAATTTCCGCCTCCGGCTCTTCGGGTTCCACCAGTTCTTCTACCTCCACCTGGAAAAATTCTTCCTGTCTGATGAAACGGGTGATCCGGGCTCTCTGCTTGCCTTCCACCAGAGCCTTGACCGTACCGTCGGGCAGGCGCAGAAGCTGCAGTACATTACCGATAACGCCGATGGGCGCAATTTCCTTCTCACTGGGGTTGTCGGTGTCCGCTTTTTTCTGGGTAGACAGAAATACCCGTTTATCGTTACTCATGGCATTCGAGAGCGCACTCACCGATTTGTCCCTTCCGACGAATAGAGGTGCAACCATGTGGGGAAAAACTACGATATCCCGCAGCGGCAGCAACGGTAGCAGACCCGTGCCGGCAAGATCGCTGTCGTTCTTGAATATATTAGGCATGTTTACCATCTGACTCTCCCAGGCCTGCTTTTATATGCCCGCAAACAATACATATGCTGAGCGTTTAGGCCTGTTTCTTGTTTTGCTCGTATAACAGTATAGGATCTTCATTGTTCAGAATGACATCCTCCCCGATAACACACTCCTTGACGTTTTCATTGGAGGGAAGCTCGTACATGATGTCCAGCATGCTGCTTTCCATGATCGCCCGGAGCCCCCTTGCACCCGATTTCCGTTTCTGGGATTCCGTGGCAATCGCCGACAGGGCGCTGTCAGTAAACCGCAGGTTCACCCCTTCCAGCTCAAACATGTGTTTGAACTGCTTGATGAGGGCGTTTTTGGGTTCCGTCAATATGCGTGTCAAAGAGGACTCGTTCAACTCATCCAGGGTGGCAAACAACGGCAACCGGCCAAGAAACTCAGGGATCAGGCCGTATTTTATCAGATCTTCAGGTCGGATATTTTTCAGAATATCACCGATTTTCATCTCATCCTTTTTGGCAATTTTGGCACTGAACCCTAAACTCTTGCTGCCGAGGCGCCGCTGGATGATCTGCTCCAGGCCGTTGAAGGTCCCGCCGCAGATGAAAAGGATGTTGGACGTATCGACTTTGACAAAATCCTGCTGAGGATGCTTGCGGCCTCCCTTTGGCGGGACACTGGCCGTGGTCCCCTCGATGATTTTGAGGAGGGCCTGTTGAACCCCCTCTCCTGAAACGTCACGCGTTATGGAGGGGTTGTCTGATTTACCGGCGATTTTATCTATCTCGTCAATGTAAACGATGCCCCGTTTGGCTTTTTCCACATCATAGTCGGCATTCTGCAGCAGCGAAAGAATGATATTTTCAACGTCTTCACCCACATAACCCGCCTCGGTCAAGCTGGTGGCGTCGGCGATGGTAAACGGCACTTTCAAAAAACGGGCCAGGGTTTGGGCCAGGAGCGTTTTGCCGCAACCCGTCGGGCCGATCAGCAGGATGTTGCTCTTCTGAATCTCGACATCGCCATTCACCGTCGCATCCAGGCGCTTGTAGTGATTATAAACAGCCACGGCCAGCACTTTTTTGGCCGCTTCCTGCTCGATCACATAATCGTCCAGCAGTGTTTTTATCTCTTTCGGCACCAGGAGATTTTCGAGGCCATCCGTGTCTTTCTGGGTCTCTTCTTCAATAATCTCACTGCAAAGCTGTATGCATTCATCACAGATATACACCGCCGGCCCGGCAATCAGCTTGGTGACTTCCTTCTGATTTTTCCCGCAGAACGAACAGAACAGATTGTCATTGCCATTTTCTTTGACTGCCATTATTTGGCCTCCGTGTCCTCTATTTTATCAAGGTCGTCCCGGTTGGTGATCACGTGATCGATGATACCGTATTTTCTGGCCTCGGCCCCGCTCATAAAATAGTCACGATCCGTATCTTTCTGAATCTGCTTCATGTTTTTGCCGGTGTGCCGTACCAGAATTTCGTTCAGTGTTTTCTTCATGCGCAGAATTTCTTTGGCCTGGATCTCAATATCCGATGCCTGGCCCTGAAAACCGCCCATGGGCTGGTGAATCAGAATCCTTGAGTTGGGCAAAGAGTAACGTTTGCCGTCCGCCCCTGCCGTAAGCAGCAGAGCCCCCATACTGGCCGCCTGCCCAATACACATTGTGCTGACATCTGGTTTAATAAACTGCATAGTATCGTAAATTGACATACCTGCAGTAACAGAACCACCAGGTGAATTAATATATAAATGAATATCCTTATCAGGGTTTTCAGCTTCAAGGAATAATAATTGGGCAACAATCAAATTAGCCATATGATCTTCAACCTGACCCACCATGAATATAACCCGTTCTTTTAATAAACGAGAATAAATATCATAGGAACGCTCACCTCTTGAAGTTTGCTCAACCACCATAGGGACAAGTCCCAGAGCTTCAGTCTGTAATGCACCGCCTGTTAGATTATTACCTATCATCAAACTTATATTCCTTTTAATTTGTAACTACCAACCTTAAAACAATAAAAGTCTTATGGTTGCTTATTTATAGTGCTTAGAACTGTCTGAGTGAACTAAGTTCTATAAATAAGTGAACATAAGGCTTAACTGTTATTTGCTAGTAATATTCCAAATAATAACTGTTATTGTTTAGTTTAGCTAAAGGCCATTCTAAGCCACTTTTTCTTCTTGCTTAGGGTTCATAAATTCAGTAAAACTAAAGTCTTTTTCTGCAACAGTACCTTCTTCACAAGCCCAGGATACAATCTTTTCCTCTAAAATAAAGGACTGTATTTCAGCTAGTTTTTCTTTATGAGACATATAATAATCCATCACTTCCTGTGGATTCTCAT
>QMMS01000631.1 GCA_003647375.1 Deltaproteobacteria bacterium | reverse complement strand
CGGACCGCTTTGTCCGTCGAGACGAGTACAAACTGGTCGGTTTGATGTTTCACGCACGCTTTGAGAACACACTGGGTCCCCAGGACATTATTGAGCATCCCCTGCCAGGGGTTCTGCTCAACCAGGGGGACATGTTTGTAGGCTGCGGCATGGAAGACAATATCAGGGCGGTGTTGCTTGAAGACCATTTCCAGAAGAGGTTCATTCTGAACACCACCAAGGATAGCAGTCAGGCGCTGGGAAGCCACCCTTTGCCCGAGCTCAATCTGGATATCATACAAAGCCGCCTCATTCGCATCATACAAAATAAGATTTTCCGGATGAAATCGAACAATCTGCCGGCAAAGCTCTGAGCCGATTGAGCCCCCTGCCCCGGTCACCAGAACGCATTTTGATTCCAGGTAGTTCAAAATCCCTTCAGAGTCTAATTTTACAGCCGGCCGGCCTAGTAAATCCTTGAAGCTTACATCTCGAAGGGCTTTCAAACTCACCCGCCCGTCAATGATCTCCCCGATACCGGGCAAGGTCTTGTACTTCACACCGGTGGTTTTACACGCATCCACAAACAGGCGCATCTGCTCACCAGTTGCAGAAGGCACGGCGATGATAATTTCATCAATCGCATTATTCATAACGGACTGATGCAAAGCCGAAAGCGGGCCGATTACAGGCACGCCGTGGATCGTCCGGCCGGTTTTCCCCGGAGCATCGTCAATGAAACCCACGACCCTGTATAAGAGACTCTTGTTGTCTCTGATTTCCCTGAGCGTCTTTTCGCCGGCATCCCCCGCTCCAATAATCAGGATTTTGGTATAATCACCATTTTTCAAACCTGGGAATGTGAGAAAGAATTTCCTGTCCTTCTTCTGGTAATACAGTCTGATAGCCACCCTGAATCCACAAACCAGCAGGAAAAACAGAAGGAAATCTATGACAAAAACACTTCTCGGGAACCCCTGGAACCGGACACTTAGCACCAGTATGCAGACGATAATCGCAGAACTGAACACAGTGGCTGTTATCAGCTTCCTGAGATCCTGGATACTGGTATAGCGCCACATGCCTTTGTAGACACCAAAAACAATAAGGCACACCATTTTAACAGCGACAACCCACCAGAGCGTTTGGATGAAGCCTGAAAAATATGGCTCGGGAATATCCCCCTCAAATCTTATCAGGTATGCGCCGCCATAGGACAGGCCGACCAAAACAAGATCAGCAATCAAAACAACCCAGAAGTTTCTATTTTTAATTTGAAGCCACATGTACTGTATCCGTAAGTCGTAAGTGCGTAAGGCGGCAGTTGATAGTACGTTAGTCGTGAGTCGTAAGTGCGCCAGGCGGAAGTCGGCAGTCGGCAGTCGTAATTGCACAAAACGCCAGTCAAAGCCTCGCTCTGGCGCCCTAACGCTCTCCCGCTCTCACGCTCTCTCGCCCTCACGGCCCTTCCGCCCTATACGCCACAGGGAAAACGCAGATTAAAGCGCTGAATCAACCTGAAGAAGCCATTTCCAGACAGGAACGATGTGAATATTGGTATCAAGGGAGGTTTCATCATCCCATGTAACGATAGTGCCTGTGGGAATTTGAAATTCCGCCATTGCGCTTTGCAGGCCCCTGAGTTCACGGTTAAAAGTTTTTTCAGCCGACATGTCCCAACAGGCCTGAATCAACTTAATCTCACCGGAAATCTTGTGCCTTGCAAAAAAATCCGTTTCGTAACCGCCTTTTGTGTTCACATATTCAACCTCATAGCCACTTCGGCGCAGTTGCATAAATACCACGGTCTCCAATAATGGACCTTTATCAAAGGAATTGCGAAAATTCATCGCATTGAAAGTCCTGAATCGATCGTATAGATTTTGGCAGGATTAAGCATGCGTGATTTTTCCGAGCGGCTATGGATCGGAACTCTGTAAAACAGATAGGCATCAATCAGGTAGTCAAGGTAGTCGTACAAGCTGTTCTTGGTGCATTTAACCGACATGCTTTTCAATGTGTTGTAGAATCTGTTAACGCTGAATTTACCCCCGGGCGAAAGCATGCTATGGCGAACCATGTATTTAAGGGCGATGACATTGCTGACTTTATAGCGTTCTATTACGTCTTTGAGCAAAACGGAATCAATATAGCCTTGCAGTATCTCAACACACTTGTTCCGGTCTATTTTCTGCACTTCCGGAAAACCGCCAAGGTCGAGGTAATTCCCCATGGCCTTTCGCAGAATTGAGGCAGTTTTTGCTCCAAATTTTTCTGGGCAAGTTTCAAAAAGAGCGTGATATTTAAGAAACTCTTGAAAACTTAACGGGAATATCTCCGTTGACAATGAACGCCCGCGCAACCCGGTTGCGATCTCTTTACTAAGCAATTCCGACGAAGAGCCGGTAAGATAAATTTGAACCTTTTCCGTATCGAGCAACCGGCGGACAAACATTTCCCATTGATTAATACGTTGGATTTCATCAAAGAAAAAATGGCATTCGGCATTACGATGTTCGGGGTATTTCCCATAATAGACATCAAGAATTGCCTGGAAGTTATCGACGGAAAAATCAAACAACCGGTCATCCTCAAAATTTAAATAGAGGATCTCTTCAATTGGAGTTCCAGTCGCAACCAGCTCATCTATCCTTTGATAGCAAAAAAATGTTTTTCCGGTGCGCCGCATGCCGACAACCACATCAACTTTGCCTTGAATGCATGCAAAATCTTGATTCCGGGCTACCAGATTCGGCAGCTTCCTTTCATGGAAATCATCAATAAGTTGGGATAGAATTGCTTTCACAATGCCATTTGTATCTCTTATTT
>QMMS01000630.1 GCA_003647375.1 Deltaproteobacteria bacterium | reverse complement strand
TAGATTTTCAAGCGGCTACATTTATAGCCGATCCAACCAGCTATTTAGTGACGGTTGATGTAAGGACACTTGATCCGAATGAAGGAGGTGATTTATTAGCGGCTGCATTCAAGTATATTGTAGAAGATTCAACAACACATGGCAATGCAGTAAAGACGCAATTACTTGCTCAGATTTTAGAGTCAGCGAGTGATTATAGTTCGTTCACTACTTTGGGGACAGGATCAGATCATGTAAGTTTTTCATCAAGATGGGTGGCGCGATTGTTCAATGCCTATGATTACACCAAGGCATTGTTTACGACGGGCGAAAATGCCGACATGGAAGCTTGGTTTTATGAGGCTGGATTATTTTTCATGAGATCATTAAATGAGCGTATATTTTTAGGGCAATTTCCTAACAGAAATGCGGATGATCATTATGACACTAATTCTTTATTATTAGCAGAGCAAAGCAGCCATTCGACAAATGGGTATTATTACTCAGCCGAAACGAATATTAACTATGAATTAACGGGTTCAAAAACAGGTAGTATTAACGATTATACCGCCAGAGATGTAGCTAAAAGAGATTACACCACATTATCAGGCGTGGCAAATTCTGAGGCCGCTTATAGTCCTGTAATTTATACCCATTATAACAGTAGCGGAGTTGCTCAAAGTGAGATTTTACTGATAGGAGGATATTATAAAAATCCTATGGGTATGATGGCCGATGCAGTTGTTTTAATCGGTGCATTATTAGATGATGCGATGATGTTAGATCATGCTAAATTATGGGTGGAGGAAAACTTGAAATACGGCACTTTTCCTGACGGCACAATAGCAGAATATCGCAGAAACGGTGATTATGGAGTGTCGCAACAGGGGGCAATGTTCTATGGTATTATTGTCATTGAATCCTTAGTGTTAGTTGCCGATGTGTTCAGGCGAAGGGGTGATACTTCGGTCTATGAATACAGTACAAGTATAGGAATTGGAGACTCAGCCGGAGGATCTAAAACTATAAAGTTAGTGTTAGATGCGGTTGTAGATAATTGCACGGGTGACGTTTTAAGATATTACGATTCTGTAAGTTCTGCAAACTTGATAGACACGTTAACCGGTACGACACGATTTTTGCCTGAAACACTGTTTGGGAGAGCTAATATACATTACAATGATGATGCTTATAAAAACACCTACTTATTGAACAATGCAACTAATACGTATGATTCTGGATACTCACATCCAACAGGGGGGGCAGATGGCACGGTTTGGGGTGGGCCAATTAATATAGAGCCAGCAAAGCCATATCAGACTAATGAAATGGAGGCTGAGGAATCAGGAGGAGGCAATCAAGGAGCGCAAGCACTTTTAATATAGAAATATGGAAGATTGGAGAAAATACGCAAATTCTATTATGTTATCATTTATTGTACTGGTTCTATCCGCAGGCGGGGCAATGTTGAATAATACAATAGGCACGATGCGAGATTCGTTTTTTTCGATAGACAAGAAACTGGACGCTATTATAATCACATCAACTATTAATTCAGAACGGATCACAGCAAATGATATTGGTGCAAATGAATTAAGACTAAGGATTAGAGACCTTGAGCTTGAGAGTAATGATGATATTACCAAAACGGAGGCATTAGAAGCAATTGACAATTTACGCGAATACGTGGAAATGAATTTTGACCGAAAATAACGTATAAACTGGACTAGTTTAGAGTGATTGACAAGCCCCTTAGATTAGAAATGATTTGAGGGTCTTTGTTTTTATGGGTTTGTTTTGTAACTTTATAGTAAGCATCACATATAAAGAAATTGAATATTCAGTAAAAGGGTCGAGTTTCGGTGATGCGGATTCGGCCTTTTTACGTTTAAAGCATCACAATATGAAAGCATTAAATCTATTCGGAGAAATGCAGGATGTGCCAGACTTTAGAAGCGGTCACCAATCAGCATATCAGATCACAAAAGCGAGAAACAAATACAGATTAGCAGGGAGTAAAACAAAATCCTGCAAAACTTGCATTAATTGCGTTTATTTAGAGTCAAATTCTTACAAGAAATTCTACAAATGTAAACTAATAGGCATTTCATCAAGCGAAGCCACAGACATAAGACTGAAAAACACGTGCGATAAGCATGAAATACAATAATTATGAGAGCGTGTTCAGAGATGTTCACGCTATTTTTATGCCCAAAAACATGACTTTTATCATATTTATTAAATAAACTTGATATATAATTTTTTTAATCAAAAGGAAGTGTTATCTTTGTTATGAAATTAAAACAAAGGGAAATGAAAAATACAACATTTGAGAATCGAACAAGGGGAATCAACAAAACATCGAAAGGTTATCAGATTGCAAAAGCACTGCTGACTGGGTCAAAAAAAGAGTACACATGCCATACATCAGGCAGCGGTCGTTTCACCACTAATTTGGATTATAATTGTGCCACAATCGAGGTATTAGAATGTGCTGGATTAGTCGAGAATAAAGACTTTACAACGGGCAATGAGTCACCAAGAGGTGGCCTGACCGGGCAGTTTATTGAGATGACATCGAGGGGTCGCAATAAAGGAATTAAGTATTAACATTTAAACATAAGAAGATGCAAGACTATTTTATAAAGGACACGAATGCCGACTTAAAGGCCATCGTGTACACCGATTTAAAGCGGTTAGTATATGTAAATTCAATGTATGATTTGCTTAGCGAAATATTGACACATGCAGGCAGCGATTATTCAACCGAAATTAAAATACTACTTAAAGCAATAAATTCATGAACAACCACGGAGGACGGCGAGAGAACG
>QMMS01000629.1 GCA_003647375.1 Deltaproteobacteria bacterium | reverse complement strand
GCTATATTGACTTAAGACAAAAATTAAGTTTCAATATCATAATAGCCAATATCATTGAATTCTATCTTTACACTTAATGGTTGAACAGAACCGCTTCGCGGAAGTGTTTCCCACGTCGGTCGCTTCTTTCTCTTTAGGCTTTTCTTAAACCAATCCACCAAATTTCTTTATAATGCCTCCTGGCCAGACATTCATCGGGAATGTCCGGCCGTAAATGATCCACCACAAATCATAAAGGAGGAGGCATTATGAGCACTTTACTTAGAAAACAGTTTAATGACCACATGATTCTGCGGGGATTTTCCCCAAAAACCAAAGCTGCCTATATAGGCGCTGTTGCCGGTCTGGCAAAATACTACCGTTTTTCTCCAGACACACTTAATAACGATCAGATTCAGGCTTACCTGCTTTATCTTATCAAAGATCGCAAACTGGCCTGGAGTTCCGTAAACGTGGTTTTTTCAGCTCTTCGTTGTTTTTATATACAGGTTCTCAAATGGGACCAAACCCGGTTTCATATCCCGTCCCGTCCTCGACAAAAAAAATTGCCTAAGCTTTTGAGCGTAGAACAAGTCAATAATCTGCTGAAAGCGGCCTCCAACATAAAACACCGGGCCTTGCTCATGACTGTTTACGGTGGAGGCCTTCGGGTCAGTGAAGTGGTCCGTCTAAAACCGCATCATATCGAAAGTGAACGGATGATGATACGGGTCGAGCAGGGCAAAGGAAAAAAGGACCGTTACACTATACTGCCGCAAAGCCTTCTTGGTCAATTAAGAGCATACTGGAAGGTATGTCGCCCTCATTCATGGCTGTTTTTCGGCAGGGACAAAGACAAACCCATAGCAATAGCCACTGCTCAAGGAATCTATAACAACGCAAAAAACAAAGCAGGCATCAACAAAGGCAACGGCATCCATACACTCAGGCACTGTTTTGCCACCCATCTATTGGACCAGGGCGTTGATATCTTCACGATCAAGCAAATGTTGGGGCATACCGCCCTGGTAACCACTTCTAAGTATCTACATACGACTAAGGAAAAAATTACAACAGTCAAAAGCCCTCTGGACAATCTGGACATATAGGAGGGCATAGATATGTTATCAAAAAATGATGGTAAATACCCGTCTGTCAGTTCCAACGGCCGTAACCCGGAAGTGGCGGACATCTTCCGGCTTTACGGCGAAGATTATCGAAAAAATTATAACCTTTCTTTTGAACAGTTAAAGGTGATGCACCAGATTGAGATATGCCGAACCGCCGCCTTAGGTGGTCATATTGAACGATGCACTGAATGTGGCTATGAGCAGAATGCTTATAACTCGTGCCGTAATCGCCATTGCCCTAAATGTCAGACCATGGCCAAAGAAAAATGGCTCAATGACCGCAAAGCGGAACTGCTTCCATGTGGTTATTTTCACCTGGTCTTTACATTACCACATGACCTAAACCCAATCATTTTGTGCAACAAAAAACCCCTTCTGGATATCCTGTTCCAGACAGTAAATGAGACTCTCCATGCCTTCGCCAAAGATCCCCAATGGCGATTAGAAGGTCAACCAGGCTTTATCTCCGTGCTCCACACCTGGAGTCAGACACTAATGGATCACTTTCACCTGCATTGCCTGATCCCTGCCGGAGTACTTTCTTTTGAAAAGGATCGTTGGATACCCTCACGCAAGAAATTCCTTTTCCGAACCGGTTCCCTGGCAAAGGAATTTCGAAACAGGTATACCCGTCTACTTGAAGCAGCTTTCAATAAAAACAAAATCATCTTCCCAGGAAATATCGCAAAAACAGGGACTTCAGAAGGCTTTAACAATCTCATAAAGCAATTAAAAACCAAAAAATGGATCGTATACGCCAAACGGCCCTTTGCAGGGCCTGAGCAGGTACTTGAGTACTTAGGCCGCTACACTCACCGGGTGGCCATATCCAACCATCGTATCATCTCCATCGACGATACAACGGTCACCTTCACATACAAGGACCGCAATGACGACAATAAAACAAAGCACATGACGCTTAAAGCCAATGAGTTCATACGGCGGTTTCTTTTGCACGTTCTGCCACAGAGGTTTGTGAAAATCCGCTATTTCGGGTTTATGTTCCACAGGGATAAGCAAAAGAACATCGAGCTAATTCGTAGGCTCGTGGATGCGGTCACGGTCTTCACTGAAAAGGTTGAAGAAACCGTTCAGCAGATCATGCTGCGACTTACCGGTGTGGATATCACCCTCTGCCCTCATTGCGGGAAGGGCCGCATGATCCCTGTAGTCAAAATCCCGAGAACCGGGGTCTTAAACATACATTTCATAGGAACAGTGATGGATTCATCTTAACAACATCAAAACTATTTTTCTAAAGATATTCATGACTTGTAAATGCGCATTCGAATGCGCCGCAGGATAACTATGCCCTTATGCAGCCTCTTAAGCTTGTTTTTAAAATCATTCAGGGAAAATGTCCCTCAATTTACATTCAAACGCCACAAATCCAGGTGCCAATCGCCTTTATCCCCCGTTTGGGGTATCCAAACCTGGATTCTCTTCCTTGAAATTGGTCCTCTGACATGATATAAATTCCATAGCATGATTTTCAATAGGGCGGCTCTGTTCAACCACATTTTATCCGTCATCCCGCTTCCGGATGCCATGGTAAGCTACCATCCCACCGTCTTTGGAAGGGCCATCGAAGCCTTCCTTTTATTTGGGCGGGACGAAGGATAAAACGCTATTCGTTATATCTGATAGTCGGGATTGATGTGGCAAAATCTAAGCACTATGCCTTTTTTGGGACAGCCACAGG
>QMMS01000628.1 GCA_003647375.1 Deltaproteobacteria bacterium | reverse complement strand
CGGTGGTGCTTTCGGTACCGCATTTGGCGATAATGGTGATGGTTATTACCGGGTGCGTGTCGACGGCGCGGCATCCTTTGGAAACTGGGGCTTTATTCTTGAGAAAGTCCAAGAAAACGGAACGGGTACCACTGATGACTGGGAAGCTGAAAAAGACGATTCCGATGCTTATGCTGCCTATTTGGTCACCAAGGCCGGCGATGTAACACTGAATTTTCTGGCCAAGTATGCACAGATCGGTGATGCAACTGGCGCCAATGTTGCACCAGGTGGTTTTGAGGAAGAAGGTGCAGACATCGACATGATGATATTCGTGGCGGCTGCCATGGGATCGTTTGGCAATATAGGTTTTGAAGCTGAGGCCGATATTGTCGACTATTCGTTTGACGGGGACGACATTGGCCCAGTCGATGTTCCAGAGGACTATACCTCATATGGTCTTTATGGAAATGTCTGGATGACCATGGACGCGGCAAAGTTCGGTGGTTACGCGGCTTACGGTTCCTGGGATGATGATGCCGGCGCAGGCTACGATTTTGGTGCTGATTTCTATTTCGGCGAAGGTGTTGGCGAGAACTTGGGAATTGGATCCAATAATAGAGGCGGATTCTCGGCTGTTACGCTGTTAGGTCTTTATGCAGATTATTCCATCAATGATGCCTTGTCAATCAACGGCAACTTTTCCTACTGGATGTCCAATGAAGATGAACTGGCAGATGGAACCGACAGCGATTGGAAAGATGCCGACGGTTACGAGTTAACCGGCCGTGGCTCTTACCAACTGGCTGACAATGTGAAATACTCCGTTGGGGCGGCATGGGGAGAGATAAAACCTGACAAAGGCAGTTCTCCAGATGCTTACGTGAGAGCTTTCCATAAAATCCAGATTAACTTCTAGTCTTTTCGACTCGGAAGTATTGTAATGCAAAAAGAAAGCCCGCCTTTTGGCGGGCTTTCTTTATTTGAAGTCCTTTAGAAAGTGATGAGCGGAGCAGACCCGGATGTCGTCTCTGGTCTTAAAATCTAGATTTCCTTCAAGGACGACCTGCGTTACCGTAACCTGCGGAAATCGCTTTTTCAAATATCTGAGGGCGAGGCCGGCATTGGTTTCGGAGCGTTTGCATTCAACAAAATGTATCGGTTTTCTATGGGCTTAAAAAGACCATAATTTGTTTTCGGACAGTTGCTCTGCGAATCGTTCGAAGGGCATTACTTCGATGCCGTCTTTTGTACGCAATACAGGTCCCGTGGGATAGACGACAACTCTGCGCTGCAGACCTTTGAGATCAGCAATCGCACGCAGCCCCTTGCACCAATTTTCTGAAAATAGCCTGCCTGTCTTTACCTCTACAGCCACAAACGCCTGATCTCTCATGAGCAGAAAATCAACTTCGGTTGCGCTGCCACCGGTGGGCGCCCAGTAATACAATTCATGAGAAATACCACGATAATCCTTATATGCCCTGAGTAACTGGGCCACCAACCCTTCAAATAATGGCCCTCTTTCTTCCGGTGTCAAGCCTCCTAATGATTGTTTCATGGCCCGCACCAAACCGGGATCACACCAGTACCACTTGGGAAGTTTTCGTTCCCGCACACGCAGCTTAGCCTCATAAGCGGGAAGACGGAAACAGAGAAGTGTCTCTTCGAGAATGTCAAGATACCCTGCCACGGTCGTTCTGGCAACGCCTGCCTCTCTGGCAATATTGCTCACATTGATAGTTTGGCCATGATAAAGGGCGGCAATAGGCAGGAAACGGGCAAACCCGGACAGATTACGCACCAAGGCTTCAGCCTGGATTTCTTCCTTCAGGTATAACTGCGCGTAGGCTGAAAGTGTTTCCATTTTTTCAATCGAGTCCCAGACGATGGGCAGCAATCCATATTGAAGCGCATGGTTAACATCGAACTGTTTGTCCAGTTCTTCGGGTACAAAGGGATGCATAGATCGGCGCAACGCCCGCCCGGCAAGCAGGTTTACACCGGCTTTTTTTAGTTTGCGGGCGCTTGATCCGCACAGCACAAATTGAAGCTGCTTTTTTTCGATAAAACGGTGCACTTCGTTCAACAGATTGGGCAACCGTTGGACTTCGTCGATAACGACCCATTTGCCGGGAGAGAGGGCACGCAGTTGGTTTGCAAAAAGGCCGGGATTGGCCAGCAAGCCCTGAAAAACGGCTTCGGACAACAAATCAATCACATAGGCGTCGGGAAAATGGGTCCGTAACCACGTGCTTTTTCCCGTACCCCGCGGACCAAGGAGAAAAAAACTCTGTGAGGGTGCCTTGAGGAGTCTTTTTTGCATTTTTGATCACCATGTCGTCAGTTTTCATTGAATAATGACGACATGGTAGTCAAAAAGTTGAACTATGTCAAATAAAATCATTTAAAAAGTAATGGGCGGAGCAGACACGAATGTTGTATAGGGTCACAAAATCAGCACTCCTTTGGATATAACAAGAGATCTAAACGGCTATATTTTAATCCTCATCGTAAAAAACTCGCGTGTATTTTACGATGAGACCAAAATAATCATGTTATTACTCCGTCGGTTAAATACCCCACGGCTGTCATTCCCGCGAAGGCGGGAATCCAGAAACTAACAAATTGTCTCATATAGATCATCTCAGTTCGGATTTTTTTCTTCAATCAATTTCAGCTTCCACGATCTTTTCCACTTCTTTATCTGCTTTCCTCTTTTAATGGCTTCTTCTGCTTGTTGATACACTTCAAAATAGACCAGCATCTTTATATGATACTTTTTGGTAAAACCATCCACCATGCTGTTTTTATGCTGCCAGGCTCTTTTGACAAGGT
>QMMS01000627.1 GCA_003647375.1 Deltaproteobacteria bacterium | reverse complement strand
TCATACCCCGGCAGGCTGTGGAGCGGTTTCTCGTCATGGGCGAGCTTTCCCTGGACGGGCGTGTCAAACCCGTGAACGGGTCCCTGCCCATGGCGCTGGCCGCTAAAACAGCAAGGTACAGCGGCATCATGGTGCCGTTCGACAACCGTCTGGAAGCCTCGGTTGTCAGTGGCATTCAAGTCTATCCCATCAAAACGCTGCCCCAGGTGGTGAGTTATTTGGGCGGATTCAGTGATATCGCACCCGTGGAAACAGATGTATCCACTCATTTTAATAAAGGCGAACGTTTTGAAGCGGATTTTTCCGAGGTGATGGGCCAGGAGCACGTCAAACGCGCGATGGAGGTAGCTGCGGCCGGTGGGCACAATATCGTTATGATCGGTCCGCCGGGATCAGGCAAGACCATGGTCGCCAAACGCCTGCCAACCATACTGCCATCATTGACGTTTGAAGAAGCCATTGAAACCACCAAGGTGTACAGCG
This sequence comes from Deltaproteobacteria bacterium, assembly GCA_003647375.1. The sequence goes on along the minus strand of QMMS01000627.1, from coordinate 2,338 downwards.
TTGTGGGCATGTTGAAAAAAGACCAGGCCCTGGTCACCCGGCGGCCTTTCCGCTCCCCGCACCACACCATATCGGACGCGGGACTGATCGGGGGCGGCCACATTCCCCGCCCCGGGGAAGTCAGCCTGGCGCACCATGGCGTGCTTTTTCTGGACGAGCTTGCGGAATACAAAAAGCATGTCCTGGAAGTGTTGCGGCAGCCCCTGGAAGATTTGAGAGTCACCATAGCCAGGGCCCGGTCCACGATCACCTATCCCTCCAGTTTCATGCTGGTGGCAGCCATGAACCCCTGTCCCTGCGGTTATTTTTCCGACCCCAAACACGAATGCCGTTGTTCGTTTCATCAGATTCAGCGATATCGTTCCAAAATCAGCGGGCCGCTCATGGACCGTATCGATCTCCATATCGAGGTGCCGGCCGTACCTTACAAGCACCTGGGTTCCACGGCATCGTCGGAACCCTCCGCCTCCATCAGGTCGCGTGTCTCCCGTGCCCGTGATATCCAGTCCACGCGCTTCCAGGGAACCAGCATTTTCTGTAATGCCCAGATGAGCAACCGGCACCTCAAGCAGCATTGCGTGGTGGACGAGGTGTCCCATGGGTTGTTGGAATCGGCCATCGACACCCTGGGGCTTTCTGCCCGGGCCTTCAGCCGCATCCTGAAAATCGCCCGCACCATTGCAGATCTCGAGGCCCTGGAACATATCACCTCCGACCACATTGCCGAAGGCATTCAGTATCGCAACCTGGATCGGGGGCAAAAGACAATATAGTGTTGTGTTCCAGAAATATCTTGCAGCAATATTGCTGCTAAGTGCGGTTAACCTTCCATCTATTAGTCTGGTTGTTACTATTCTTGACAATTACTCCAAAATAGTATAACTATTTCGGAAAATGTACCCATTTTGGTTAGATTATGTATATTGATAGACCCATATTCAACATTTTGCATAACCAACGGGCCAATCAAAAGATCACCATTCTGATCGGTTCCCGACAGGTTGGCAAAACCACCCTTCTTCAGGCTTTGTATGATTCTCTCCGAAAGGACAATCCCTGCCTGTTTCTTGATCTTGACCTATTTTCCAATTACGAAAAAGCCAGTACATATGACAATTTGATCAGCTCGCTGAAGCTTGAAGGGTATCGGCTAAAACAGAAGAGGCGGTTTTTTTTGTTTTTAGATGAGTTTCAGCATTATGCAGACGTCAGCATGGTCTTGAAAAATATTGCCGATCACCACCCGAATATCAAAATCTATGCTACGGGGTCTTCCTCTTTGGGTATTAAATCCAATATTCAGGAGACGCTGGCGGGCAGAAAGCGCACCGTTAACATATATCCCCTGTGCTTTGAGGAGTATTTACATTTTATTCAAGCACAGGAACTAATGGAGCGTTTTAAAAATATTGCCGGTATATCTTCGAAACATTTGAATCAACTTGTTCCTGAACTGTATCAGGCTTTTGAAGCGTATTTGGTATTCGGCGGGTATCCGGAGGTTGCCCTTGCGGATAAAGAGGAAAAGAAGGAGGTATTGAACAGCATTTTTGACCTTTATGTAAAAAAGGAACTGGTTGATTATCTACAGGTCGAAAAGGTGAAAAATGCAAAAATGTTGATTCAGTATTTGGCGGTGAACAATGGAAATCTGACAAAATACAATGCGCTGGGCCAGGCAGCCGGTTTGGATGACAAAACTGTCAGAAACTACATTGAGATTTTGGAGGAAACATTTCTTATAAAAGTCTTAAAACCCTGGTTTACCAACCGGAACCATGAGATCGTCAAGATGCCTAAGGTCTATTACCTGGACAATGGTGTCAGAAATTATTTTGTGAACAATTTTAACCCGGCTGAATTGAGACAAGACGCGGCTTTCCTGTTTGAAGGATATGTTATCTCAGAACTGATAAAACTGGGCGTTGATCCTGACACCATGAGATACTGGCGGACAAAAAACCAGACGGAAGTCGACCTGGTATTGGAGAGTTCGGGCAAAACCATACCAATCGAAATAAAATTCAATAAAAAAGCAAGCCATACAGATTTGAAAGGCTTGAAAAAATTTCACCACATATACCCGCTGGCCGATCAGGCCTACCTTATTAATCTTTATGATAATACCGACCTCGGTTCTGTGAAGTTGGTTTCTCCTTTTGGGCTTGATGTAATAGCCGGCCTCTGTTAGTCAAAGCCTTTCAGTTGTCAATAATTGATTAATGTGCTTGTTCTAATTCAATGAAACCCAAAGCCACTCTTTTCATACAATGCATTGTGGACAGCGTTTTCCCAAAGGTGGGGCAGTCCATGGTGCGGGTGCTGGACCGCCTGGGTG
>QMMS01000626.1 GCA_003647375.1 Deltaproteobacteria bacterium | reverse complement strand
CCATCAGGGTGATTGTCTTGCCGGACTTTGCCACCGCGATGGCATTTTCAGTTCCCTGCTTCACGATACTGGGATAGGCCACCAGAAAATCATCCAGCCTTTCATCGGACAGGAATCGTGCCTCGGCAGCGGAAAAACACATGATGCCCTGAAAGGTTTCAGGATCAATCTCAAACAGGCGTTTGATCAGGGCAGGCACACGTATGGATTTGGAGGCCAGCCTCAGTTTTTTCCCGTGAGCCTTTGCCTTGCCGGCCAGTTCCCTGGCATTGGCATCAAAGGTTTCAAGGTCGACGACCATAACTGGCGGAGAGAGGTTTCTTGTGGCCTCCTTCAAGTCACCATAATCGCTGAGGATACCCACTATTTACGCCCCTGTTTACCCACTTTATTTGAATAGGATTCAAGTTTGGTTCCAGTAAGTGCAAATTTGATGAACCCGCCGAGACCACCCTTGAAGAGCCCTTCTGTCATTTCTGAGAAGAGTTGGTACTTGGTTTTGGTGTAGGGGTACCAATTGGCTTCGATATTATTCTTGTTGGCATCGATCAGGATGGCTTTTATATTGCTGAAGGCATGTAAACCCCAGACACCTTTGTAACGGCCTATGCCGCTATTTTTAATACCGCCAAAGGGGAGGTGATGATTACCCTCGGTCAACATGACGTTATTGATGGAGACATTACCGGTCACCAGCGCACGTGCAACACGATCGGCCCGTTTCAGGTCGCCGGTCCAGACAGATGCCGATAATCCAAACTCTGAATCATTGGCGAGATCAATGGCTTCTCCTTCATCATAAAAACGATAAAGGGGGATGACCGGGCCAAAGGTTTCCTCGGTAGCAACCAGCATGTCATCGCTAACACCTTCAAGAATGATGGGTGGAATGAGTGGGTCTTCACCATCCCAGTTTTCGCCGCTGAGGATGGCAGCGCCTTTGGATTTGGCATCGTCGAATTGTTGTTTGATTATCTTGACCTGCAGATCGCTCGTCATGGCGCCTACATCTGCATCGCCATCGGAATCCACCTTTTGAACAATAGCCCCAACCCGTTTGAGGAGAAGGGCTTTAAAATCATCGTAGATGGCATCGTGGACATAGAGTCTTTCCACCGATGTACACGATTGGCCCAGTGTTGTCAGCCCTCCCCAGAGTGCGCCGGCTACAGACCTTTCAAGATCAGCATCTTCGAAAACAATCATCGGGTCTTTCCCGCCTAGCTCCAGCTCCACGGGGATCAGCTGTTCTGATGCCTGGGCCATGATTTTCTTCCCGGTTGCCACGCTGCCGGTGAAAAAGATCTTGTCAGGGCGTGCGTCAATCAATGCGCTTCCGGTATCCCCTTTACCATAAATTACCTGGACCACATCTTTCGGGAAACCGGCCTCTTCCAGGAGCTCCTCGACAAGACCGGTAAGAGGGGTGATTTCACTGGGTTTATAAAGTGTCGAATTACCCGCAACAAATGCAATGGTTATGGGGACAATGGCCTGGTAGAAAGGGTAATTCCATGGGGAAATCACCAGAACCGTTCCCAGCGGGTCATAATAAACACGGGACTTTTTCCCCATCAATGCCAGTGGTGTTTTGACTTTTTGGTCCTTTAAAGCCCTGGCTGCCTGGCCAGAGAGAAAGGACAAGTGGTCAAGCGTGCCAAAAATTTCGCTGATCAGAGCATCACTGCGGGATTTCCTGGTGTCCTGCTGGATGCGGTCTATGATCTGCTCTTTGCGCGCCAGGATGATTTCTTTCAGGGCCGCTATATATTTCAATCGCTGATTGACGCTCAACCCTGCCAATAACTTCTGGCCCTGTTTTGCACGCGAATAGATTTGCGTGATTTCTTCTGAATCCGGGTTTTCAACAGACATAACATTTTTCTGGGGCATGCTTAAAGCACCTTCATCATGACGGACGATTTGGGTCTCGTATTTAATGTTCTTCATAATCATTTTTCCAATACCATCCTCGTTTCCAATGTTGGAATAATAGAGAGTGAAAAAGACCCCTCGTACACCGATGTATATTTGGCGCAGAGGAGCCCCCAGGAAGTTTGGAAACTTTGCATTGGCCTTGGCCTTGGCCATGGCCATTATCAAGGATATAGCCGGTTTGGGAAGAAAGGCAAACAGGCCAAACAGCAAAGCCAAGCCGTCCCGGTCGTCCTCGACCATATAATCTAGCATACGGTCAACATGCCTGATTAACCCCGTTTCAGAGAAAGATGGAAAGTCCTTGCCATCACCCGGGATGATAACGTCACCGCAGCGTTTGGCACCCTCGATTTGTGTCTTGCCCAGCCATTTAGAGACCATGACAGCGTGAGTTCCATGGGAGTAACCGGACCTGGTTGATTCTGTTTGTGTAGTCATTTCAGAGAGCCCTCAATATTTTCTCGCCGGCCATCTTGTTCAGGGCCATGATGGTCAAAGAAGGATTTATTCCCGGGGCATTGGGGAAAATACTCGAATCTGCACAAAATATATTACTTCGCCCGTGTAAACGAAATTCCGGATCGACGACAGATCGGGAAGGATCAGCACCTATCCCCAGGCCACCCATCAGGTGCAGGCCAATGGTAATTTCCCCGTTTACAATTTCCCGGGCGCCGGTACTATTAAAGATATTGTGAATAACGTTGAAACCTTTTTCCTGTGTGTTTCTATCTTCAGGGTTCAATTGCTTGTGGATTTTGTGGCGGCCTTTGGAATCTACTGTTATCTGGCCCGGGTTTTTATCCCTGATAGCCACTTCGATACAGGCCATTTGGGAGTACTGTTTCATCCGTGACATGTTTTCCATCGCAATTCCCGGCATCAGCATG
>QMMS01000625.1 GCA_003647375.1 Deltaproteobacteria bacterium | reverse complement strand
TTAACCACAGTGCTTTTTCAGTGGCAGTGGGTGACGACAACTGCTGTCACCATCCACTATACATTGGGGGAGGATCCCCGTATATTGCCTCTTAAACACAAATTCCGATTAGTCTGAGAATATTGCTATTATTTTCATTGGGTTATAGCCATCATGTGTCTTAAAATCAATATTTGATTAGTCGGCGAGTATTTTGATGTATTTCAGCAGGTTAACGCAACCATGCATCTTAAACCTGTCTGGGGATTAGTCACGGCTTCCGGCAGTGGATATCTGTCGATTTCCGAGATCCCCCGGACGCAGGACTCGGCATTCTTGAATGACCAAAAAGATCAAATATCTGAGTATGACAAGATGTTTTGCACCATATTCTGTCACCGCCGGTCACCATGGTACCCACCTATGGCGGTTACTAACATTCCCCCCTCCTGTAAGTATTTAGAATCAAGTCAGTTTTTTTCTCATATCTGTGTTCACTTTTGAGGTAACATGAAAATCTCTTTGATTAAGCAACTCATTGAAGGGATATGGTAAAAATTGTATTCGAGGGCGCTGTGAAAGGATGATCTGTTGCGGTTACTTGGAAACAACTACGCCGATTTGGGATAAAGTTGCCTGGAAAAAGATATTATGCCCGGTTTGAGCTGGATTCGTATAATGTAATATACGAGGAAATGGTACTTTGTTGTAAATACAAAGTGGATAATAAGAGGACTTGGCGTACTCAATGTTGAGACAAAACCCACGGAAGAGCGTAGGCTGTAGATAGGTGATGTATTAAGGATTTGCGTGGTGTAGGGAAGGGTGAAGCCTGGAGATGGGAGTATGACCTGCCGGTTAGGATTTGAGTTCTTGCACCTCTTCCAGCTTTGGCGCATGAGGTCCCTCGGTGCGGTAGCTTCTGCCTGGACGGATGTTGATGATCTTTGCGTGGTGGAGGATGCGGTCGACGATGGCATGGATAACAGATGGATTTCCCAGCGCTTCCCCCCACTGTTCAAGGCTGATTTTTGTGGTAAAAATCATTGACACCCGTTGGTGACACGCGCTGACCAGGTCCAGCAGGAGGCTGGGATAATCATTTTTAGTCCGAATGAAGTCCACATGATCTATGATTAACAGATGTGAACGTGCAATACCGGCAATGACTTCATCGGTAGTATCGTCTGCCAGTGTGGCATAAAGGAGTGAAAGGAGGTTCTGAAGTCTAAAGAACAGAACGCGATAGCCTGCTTCACATGCTTTGATGCCGAGGGCAGTGGCAATATGGGTTTTCCCAGTGCCGGTTTTTCCCAGGATAAGGAGCGTCTGTCGATTTGAGACAAAGTCGAGTTGCATGAGGTCCTTGAGATATTCCACGTTGAGCCCGGGCTGAAACCCCCAGTCGAAGTGTTCGAAGGTCATTTTCCTGGGGAATTTGGCTTGTTTGATTCTTCTGTCGAGAGATCGCTGGGCCATAGCATGGCGTTGGTACTGAGCCAACTGATCAAGGAATTGGATGTGTCCGTGCTTTTTTTGATGAGCCTCCTCCAAAGCGGTCTCAAGGATATCGGCCATGTCCTTGAGACGCAATGCTCGGAGGTCCTGTTTGACTTTTTCCAACAGAGAAGGTTTCATTTTTCTTCCTCATCCGGGTTGTTGATGATTTTATCGTATAATTCGGGGTCCTGTTCTTCCACGGCGCATGTTCGAAGCCAATCTCGGATGTTTTCCGGGACCGGGGGTATGGCCGTATTTTTCTTTTTCCCTTTGCCCTGAATGATTCTCAAAACGGCATCCGCACTGTAGGCCCCGTACCGCTGTGCGTGGGCGAGAGCGCCTGTCACCACATCGGCGCCGTGACGGTCTACATACGTGAGGATGCGCTGGAGGTGGTAACCGGCAGCTGCGCCCCTGTGTTTTTTGAGGCCGTCATAGTAACTGATGGCGGGTTTTCCCAGCCGAAGAAAGGCGTGTTTAAGGAGTTGGGTTTGCCCGGACATTTTTTTATAGATCGCCTCGTGCTCCGGAAGAACCTGCCGCTGATGCCTGCCTTTAATATAGCTGTGTTTAGCATCCAACTGCTTGTTCACCCAGATTTCCAAATGGCTTTTAAAAAGGCGAACCTCAGCGGTTTGTCCAACTAAATTGGGACTGGCGCTGTAGCGATTGGTATCGATGGCAACGCAGAAATCAATGTGAATGAGCCGATCGACCCTTTTGAAGAAAGTACCGGAGAGCTCGTGGGACAGGGGTTTGAGATAAGCCCTTTCCCTTTCGAGCCGATCTATGGGACGCTCCCTGAGGGTCCCATGGATGCGGACATTGGCGGTATTGGCCCGCCAGATGTCTCCCTTTCGATTGATGTCTTCCATATCTTGAAACTCTCGGCCTGCAAGGAAATTATGCTCGATATAGTGAAAAGGCCGTTCGACCTTTCCGTGACGTTCCTTTGCACCTGGCGGGAGAATCACGATCCGGAAGCCGTATTGGTCTGAAAACGCCTGAAATTGAGGGTTGATCCAAACTTCTGAAGCTCCGGTATGACGCCCTACTGTGGTCATATTGTCGTAAGTCATGGTTACGGGAACGGCGCCTAATTCCTGGAAGGCCATTTCATGGAGCTGGATTACACTTTTAATGGTTTGGTCAGGGAAATGGTGATGATAAAGCCATCGGCTGAAGCACAATACAACTGAACCGGTTTGTACAAGAGTCCGTCGTCCCCCCATAACGACCTGATGGGGACTCCAGTCCATTTGCCCTTCTTCTCCCGGGGGATGGTCAATGGGGGGTCTGGGTTTTCTATAGGGGGTTGGCCGAACCGTACGGATATAATCTTTGAGGATGGTATAC
>QMMS01000624.1 GCA_003647375.1 Deltaproteobacteria bacterium | reverse complement strand
GGTAATATTGGCAGCCGAAACATTGAATGTTCCAAATGCAAGAACAAGTGAAAACATGACAACAAAGGTAAACAGATTAATGCTTGATTTTCGCAACATAGTTCTTACTCCTCTCTTTAATACAGTGAATTTGATACCAACTGGATCTGGACAATCTTATGACAAATTGCTTTATACTCACCTCCTTCTGTTTTTAGCCTTATCTCTTCAGGATCTCTTCGAGACGATTGCCGGCTGCTTTATGGGTAATAATTTGGACGGCTTTTTCAGCTATAACACTGCCCGCTTCAAGGGCAGGCAATCCGCCCGTATAAATATTGCTGATTAACGTGTATTCGTAGCGAATCCCTTTGTTCCCGCTATATTCAATGGCCTGTTTTTGTACCTCTGCATCGTTCAGGCGATAAACTAAATATGCGGACATACTTCTGGAAGATAGTGCATCTCCTCCGGGGCGTTCCCCGATAAGCATGATGACCAACTGGCAGCGAAGGGCATCACCAATATGCTCTGTAAGTTTGACTCGACCGTAGTGCACTAAGACATGCCGACCCATGGAATAGTTTCGGCTCATCAAGCCATCTTCGAGGACTGTCAGCGTGTCATGGATATTATGGTGAATCGCCTCCGCGCTAAGACCGTCAGTCATTACGACCTGGATGTCTTTGTTTTCAGGGCTGAGGCTTTCCATACTCTCCGCGGTCAGCATGGTGCCTAATTCTGATCGTCTTAGATGATCCTCTCGGCACTGAGCCATGGTCGTCAATACACGGAAATCGATATCTTCAAGCTCATCCTCCCGCAGGTGACTATGCACCGCCTCCCGTCCAATAGATTGGTTGAGCAGCAGCGTTCGTTGGACTTTATTCACGGGACGCGGCCCGGCATTCTCAAATCCGGGTGCCGATGGCAGGGATTCTCGAAGCTGTTGGAATTCCGCATCCGATTTGCAAAACAATTGCGGATTACCCCACTGAGAACCGCGCGTAACCCGTCCATCTGGCGACTGTTCAAAAATCCCTTTTTCTTTTGCCCATTCCAGAAACTCGGGTGCAGGGATGCGACTGTGGACTTCGCGAAGAGTCTGATCGTCGTGTCCACTATTAACAAAATGCGCTAGCATGCGATCCGTCCCAAGGTAGACATCCATAAAAAAATTGGCGCCGGCAGCTGTAGCTAGGTGGGTCGTCATTTGCTGACCTTCTATATGGGTGTCGGCGTGAAGGGTATAACTTGGACTGACTCCCATGGGTAAACCGAGAAGTTTGCCCATGAAATTGTCCTGAAGGTTGGATATCATAAGCTCAAAATCGTTCAGATGTGTCTCTGGTCCAATGAAACCCGTGGCGCTGTTTACCATAAAAGGGTCATAGCGCCGGCACAGTCCGTAACAGAGCGCTTCACACGTGGTCATATCTATGCCGTTGTGTTTACGGTAGGTCATTTCGCTGCCTTGCCCGGTCTCTAAATACATGAACTGCTGAGCTATATTCCTCAACGGTCCTTTTTTGATCATGGTGGCATATGCTTGATCCATGTAGGAGACTGTCACGTCGAATTCCTCGGTCAGAGTCCGCTCGGTTCCCGCAAAACTCTGGAACAGGATCTCCACCGGAGCGCCGAGCTTAAGCGCGGCCAACTGGTTCTTGACGTGGCCCAGAACACAAATTTGTGTCGGGACGCCGGTTTCCCTGCGAAGCTTGTCTATATGGGTAATCACGGAAGTGATGGTATCTATGGATCCTTCGGAGGGATTAACGCCGATGAGACAGTCACCCATCCCTAGAGCCAAATTCGTATAGACCATCAGGGAGATGGCATCAAGATTGTCCTTTGGGTGGTTCGGTTGTATTCGAAACGACAGACTTCCGGGGACTCCTATCAGGGTTCTGGCCTTGGTGGGGGTGAATATTTTTCGGGGGATAAAAATCAGGTCATGGGCATCCATAAGTTTTGCCAGGCCTGCCGCTATGGCCGGTATGATCCCTCTTCCAATCCGTTTGATCTCCTGGCCATCGCTACGCAGCAGATGATCTTTCATATCTCCCAGCGTCATGGCTGAAATGGAGTTGAAAACCGTGTGGTCGATATCATATCCGGCGCGCACCACTGTATCCACGAGGCCATTATCATCGGTCAGGGGATGATCATAAATATGCTGAAGTGTCAGAGAGGAAAGGATCATTCGAGCCGTTTCTCGAATCATGTCACTTTCCGGGGCAAGATCGGTATTGCGATCACCGGCCTTGCTGATATCGGCTGCTCCCAGTAGTTTTTTAAGCCCCTTGAAACGAATTTGTCTTCCCAGAATCCGTTCGGAATAGATTTCATCCGACCGGGGCTCTGGTACGTCGATTTCAAGGATGGGTGTGATTGTTTTCATGATCTTAGTTTTTCCTTACATCTAACATACGCCGTAAAATGAAACCGGAACGATATTGTTGTGGAGACGACCTATGTTCACGAAATGTGCATTCCTGTCAGGGATTTCGTCTATAACAATTAAATCAAAAGTTTCTTGCCGCCAGTTGCTGGCATAATTACCAAGTACCTGGCCGTAATTGTGCGGAACCAATACCACTACAGGCTGCCTGGGATTCACCTGGGTACAGGCATCCTTCAAGTGCAGACCAAAAGATTTTACCGACCTGAGATTTTCGCAGATCGGGATTCCCATATCTGCAACTGGTGATTCAGCGTTGTTTTTCCCTGAAACCACCTGGATACATGCGCCATTTGAAGTGGTCTCCACCAGCGAGAGGGCGTGGAGGATCTGCTTGGCATCTGCATCAATGGACAGACGCGCCACAACAGGGAGATCCCGGCGAGGAAGAATGTCGCTGG
>QMMS01000623.1 GCA_003647375.1 Deltaproteobacteria bacterium | reverse complement strand
GCCTGTTCGTATTAACACGCCATTGTACATATTCAGTTAATTCTGTCTCAATTGCCGGGTGTTCTTTCCCTAACTCAGTTACAGTAGGGTATACATCTTTTACGCTTATTACTACTACTGCTTCATTAACTAACTCAGAGATTTTGTCCCAATCTTTTTTCATTAGTTTAATATTAACGAATAATTCACTCTCTTTCAAGTGTAGTTTACTAACTGTTCTTTTTTGATACACTTTAGGAATAAACTTGTAATTAGCTGTATGAATAGAATCTTGTTCTAGTCTATATTTAATTGAGTCATGGAAAGACTTATGTAATCTAGCCTTTCTTAATTCAATTCTTTCAATGGCATACTTTGTATCAGAGATAGCCGACTTATTCCTAATTACCATATCATCCATCATTTCAATGACACTCTTGATCATATCCATTTTATGGGCAATAGTAATATCCTTATCGTCTATTAGATTGTCTATCTCTTCGGTTAACCCTTCTTCATCAGGTATATCTAGAACTGCTGTTAACAGTTCTAGTTTATCATCTATTAGTTTATTTAACGATGTATTCATATTTTCTCTTTCATATTAAAATGGGATTTTCCCGAGTTTACCATCTTTAGCCGCTGTAATCCCATCTACAATTGCTTCAACAATATCCTCACTAATAACTTCATTCTCACCACTTAATGACCCTAAATCAGCATCATACTTTGTAAGCATTACATCAGCATACTTCTGCCCTTCTTTCTTATCCAAGACTTTACGATAAAACGAAGATACTAACCCTAATTCAACATTAATATCAATGTTAAAGTTCTTCTGTAATTTAAAGTTATACAAGTCAATTAAATAATCTGTAAATGCTGCATCAAACTGTTCCGGTGTTTCGTAATCTTCACCGTAATTAGTCATAAAGTATTCTCTTGTATATTTATCATCAGCTATTCTAAACCATTTATCGGTTTCTTCATCTTTAAATCTAAAACCATAAGGCCCGGAATACATCATAGAAAATAGTCCACTCATCCCTTCGGGAAATTCTACTGCCAATTCTCCGCCTTCTAAACGATCAACTTTAATTGTAGTAATAGGTTCGCTCCATTCAGCTTCCTTACCTTCTTCTTCAATCAATATTTGATAAGATATCATATTCATTGTCGCCATTAAGTTATCAGCTACTTCTTTCCCTTTCGATGGCGCTAGTTTAGTTATAATATATTTACCTTTACAAAATCTAGGCATCATTTTTACTTCTGTTGCTAGGTCTTTTACATCCATTATAATACACTCCCTTTCTTGTTATCATTGTTATTTTTAGTTTGTTCTTTCTTTTTATACTTATCTAAATTATCTTCTATCCCATCTAAGAATATTTCAAAGTCTGCTCCCAGATCATCCCACTCTGCTCCGAACTGCTGTTTCCACTTCAATGATACTTGATTCATTAACTCCATAAAGCGGTCAGACTCTTCCTCAGTGGGTTCAAACTGCTGCCGCCTATATACATCAGAACAAATTCCAAATCCTCTCATACAGTTCTTTCGAGCTTCTTCTACCGCAGCTTTAACATTATTATTATAGCTGACTACATCGAAAGGAAGTATCCCTTGTTGAGAACCCTCAGTTAATCTCTTTCTCGCTTCTCTGGTAACTTGAATGCGAGCAGCACCTACCCCAACTTCTTGATTCCCAGTAACCCTATTTTTCAATACTACTTCTGCTCTAACATGGCCCATTGCCAAAACATCAGTGACGACTATCGATACATATTCATATACAGGTGCGAACTCTTTGAACTCTTTATCCATGTATGCGCCACTAACATAATCATACCCTTGTGGGTTTCTTTTGACTTTGGAAACTGGCGTGGCCTTTCTAAAAGGCTTCTCGTTATAGTCCTTCACAGCTTCAAGGTTTGACAACGAAGCTATTTCTGCTACTGCTTTTTCTTCCATTATACTTCTCCTATTTTATGATACTTTCCCTTTCCATTCTGATAGGCTGCCGCTGCTTCTTTTTCTGTTTCAAAGTAACCTAAATGAATGGTCTTATTATTTATTGTGATTCTTGAACGCCATCTGTTTTTGTTTGTTTCCCACGAATAGCCTTTCCGAATCTGATTCTGCATATTACCACTATGTGTCACACTCCGTAAGTTTTCTATACGGTCATTTAATGTATCCCTATCTTTATGATCTATTTGCATATTCAAAAGGATTTCTCCGTAATGCCATATCCAAACTAACCTTGAATGAAAATAAAAGATACTCTTAATATGAGTTACTCTTCTAGGGTAGCCTCTTTTTGATTTTGTAACATATCCTACAACTGATCCTTTCTTTGCTTGATTATTCCTATCTACTTTGTTTATTAGTAGCCCATCTTTATAATCATACAATAGGCGTAATCTTTCCTGATTCGGATATACCTTTATCGCCAAAACGTTTCTCCTTTTCTTTATTATAAGTTGACCAAGTTTCTTCATCTCGAGTAGCGCCGCACGATCGACATACTTCACAAAAGATATATTTCTTCCGTTTGTTATCTCTCCAAAATGCACCATTCGCCCCTACATAAGATGGCTCTACTATCCTTGCTATCGAATCACAATTCATGCAAATAATAGTTTTTAGGTCAGAATCATCTAACAAAACTCGATGACCTTCGCAGATACCATACTCAGTAGCTTGTATATCACATGATGAAACAATACAAATAGTCTTCCCCTTTTCTCTATTTATCAATTTCTCCATAATACTCCACATTTAAATCAACACAACGAACAGAACCAACAACAACCACAATACCGCAAGAATAGCAAAACCAATAACCCATGTTAAAACACGTT
>QMMS01000622.1 GCA_003647375.1 Deltaproteobacteria bacterium | reverse complement strand
TGATATCCGGGCGCAGGTTATAGCCCCCCGCCTCTATCCGTTGGCAGTAAGGGGGCAAGCGGAAGATTCCATGACCGTGCATGCCCCGCAGATCTGCTTCAATCATTCGCTGGGAACAGATGCGGGCATGGTCAGTGGTCACACCCAGTCCAACCAAGACGCTTTCTATAAAATTTTCCAGCCGTTCTACGGCAAATACATGTTTGTCCATGGTCTCTCCAGTGGTCAAGATTGTACAAGATCGTCGTAGAAGGATATTATCGCAGCATTATCCCATTCTCCCCGACCTTTGGCAACCAGTGATGTCAGGGCTTGGGCGTGCAGACAGCTAAGGGGCAATGGAAAATTCAGTTGGCGGCTCAAATCAAGTATCAGGCGAACATCTTTGAGGTGAAAGGCGAGTTTCCCCTCGGCCGGTATAAAATCCTGGGTGGTCATTTTAAGACCTTTCATATCTACGGCCTTGGAGTATGCGGCCGAGTTTTTAAGTACATTCAGCATCTGTTCGGCGTCCACGCCGGCCCTTTTCCCCAAAGAAAGACCTTCCGCCAGGACCATGCGGTTCATTCCCAGGACTAGATTGACAATCAACTTCATCAGTGCACCGGATCCGTTGAGGCCTAAATAGAAAGTTTGAACTGCCATGGCTGCGAAAACAGCATCACATTGCTGAAAAATTGATTTCTCACCACCGACCATAAAGGTGATGTCTTTCTCGGCACACATTTTGGAGGTCCCACTAATGGTGGCGTCTAACATTGCGATGCTTGAATTTAGTAACTGTGAAGCCAGGGCCTTTGACATTTCAGGATCGGCCGTGGTGGTATCGATCAGAATCAAATTTCCCCGGTTGCTTTCATTTAAGCGTAAGGTCTTGTACACCACCTCGTTGACCACATGCGAATTGGGCAGGGAAAGAATGATGACATCCACCTGTGCCGGCATGGTTTCCGGATTTTCTGTTTTTTGGCCGCCGGCTGCGGTGAATGCCGCTACTTTATTCGAATCCAGATCAAAGCCTATAACGCGAAAGCCGGCTTTGATAAGGTTGTGTGCCATACCGCTGCCCATCAAACCCAAGCCCACAAAACCGATTGTTCTATTCATATGCTATTCCAAAATCCTATTTATTAGAAGGGCTAAAGGTTCGAGATGTACTGGTTGAAAAAAACCGGCATTCTCACAAAGGGAGAATGCCAGTTTTTATCTTTGTGAAATATGGCGTCTAATTATTGACCCGAAATCTTTTTGACCAGTACGCGGTACGCTTCCTGGTTCACCGGGCGGAGCTTGTCGTAATCAGGACCATCCATGTATTCAATATTCTCACCGATTCGCTTCATCAATTTTTTGTAGGTTTTGTCCGTGTTAAGCTTGGCGAACGCATCCCGTAAAATTTTCATACGATCTTCCGGCACCCCTTTGGGTGCCATGACGATGCGATCCATTGTCCCGGTCTCGTATCCCAATTCCTTGAGATTGGGGACATCCGGAAAAACCCGGGTGTTACCGGCGCTCGCAAGAGCACGGATTTTACCGGCTTCCACAAGGGGGCCGGCCTGGGAAGGAAAGGACATCATGAAGTCACCATCTCCGGCAAGGATTGCCTGCATGGCCGGGCCACCGCCTTTGTAGGGAATGTATGTAGCATCGACACCTGCCTCCAACAGAACCCTGGCACCCGGGGTCATGGTTGCGCCCCAGTTTCCGGAAGTGGTAAATATCAGCTTTCCGGGACTCTTTTTGCCATATGCAAGCATGTCATCAAGGGTTTTCCAGGGCTTATCAGCTCGCACAACGACACTGGAGGCGCCATAATTGATCCTGCAAACAGATTTCAGGTCTTTGATGGTGTCGTAGGGGAGTTTTTCAAGCAGGGGCTGAAGCTGGTCGATATAGTTGTGGGTAAAGATCAATGTATATCCGTCCGGTTTGGCTTTGATTGCCGCTGCCGTGCCTGTTTGTCCGCCGGCGCCCGGCATCAGTTTGACTACCACGGCCTGGCCCAGGTATGACGGGATGACACTGGTAAAAACACGGGCATTCAGGTCATGAGACCCACCGGCTCCCAGCGGGATGATGAGGGTAATCGGCTTGCTTGGATAGTTATCGGCTATTACGGGTGACAGGCCGACAAAAACCAGAAGCACCGCCACTAACATTGAACGAGATAATTTTCGAATAGACATGCTGTATCCTCCTTTATATGGTTGGTGTTGACATGGGAGTAATTTGTGTAATGAAACAATCTATTTCAGATAACCGGATATCACCTCCTCTCATCCTTAAGACGGCGGTTCTTTTATATGTTTGTTCCGCAGACGGGCACTTCGCCACCACAGCCCGGCCGTTATAAAAGGGGTGATGGCCAGTATCACTGCGGTGATGGGACGTGCAGCGAAAATGTAGTGCAGGGTATCGCCTCGTCCCAGATTTATGGTTTGGCCGAAAGAATATTCAAGAACCGGTCCCAGGATGTAACCCATGACCATGGGCGTGACGTCAAAATTTAATTTTTTGGCAGCATAGCCGAAAACACCAAAAAAGACCAGCACCAGCAGATCAAAGGGGTCCGAACGATATACATAGGAGCCGGCAAAGGCAAATATGGCTGTCAACGGCAAAAGTGCTGATTTCCGGATAGTCACGACCTTGGCAAATAACGGGATGGTGAGATAACCGAGGACGAGAAAAATGATATTTGCAAAAAGCATGGCCACCAGGAGGGCAAAGACCAGTGGTCCCTGTTCGGTGAAAAGCTGTGGTCCCGGACGCAAACCCTGGGCGATAAAAGCACCCAGCAGGATGGCCGTGATCTTGTCTCCGGGAATACCCAGGGTCAGCAG
>QMMS01000621.1 GCA_003647375.1 Deltaproteobacteria bacterium | reverse complement strand
CTGTTCCAGTAAATAGATGCCTGCCCAGCCCATGGTTTCGTCCAGGATGGTGGCGATGATACCGCCGTGGGCGATACGGTTCCAGCCTCCCATGTGCGTTGGAACAACTACCTTGGCATAGACGCGGTTGTTGTCTGAAAAAAATATCATCTGCAGGCCTGAAGAGTTGACAGGGCTGCAGGCAAAGCAGTTATGGGTGTCGGTGTTGGGCAGTTTTATCAATCCCTCAAAAAATGGATCCAACATCATGCGGCTCTCCTGGTTTTAACGGGCAGTATTGGTTTGTAAAGAAAGATCGAAGTCGCACCATACCATTAACGGCAGGTGAAAACAATCTGAGTGCAACCCTTTTGCAGCATCGTCCGGAATTGTCAAGCGGGCGGGTCACCAGCCCCGGATTGACTTTGCCCATGCAATTTGACATGCTTCAGACAGAATGTATTTATGAGCAACCTTTGATAAAAAGGAACTGAATCCCATGAAAATTATCTTATACGCCTTTAGTTTGACCTTCATTGCCTCCGGGGTCTGTATGATCCTGTACACCGCTGAATCCAGAAACGTGTTCAAACGATTTGTCCAGATGGGGATGAAGGCCCTGTCAATTGTCGCATTTCTCGCTGGCCTGCTGCTGATCGTGTCGGCCTCGGCCAGCCATTATCCATGGTTTCTGCGGGTTATCGGTATCTTTTCCCTTGCCGAGGGGGCGATGTTGCTCATCAACCCTCAGGACATCATGGGAAGGATTTACGCGTGGTATCTGGACGAAGCATCCGAGCAAACCTTCAGGGCCACGGGCATTATCACCGTGATTTTCGGGACGGCATTGATCTCCTGGATCGTTTAGGCCTTTAAATTAGACGAAAATTAAGATTGTAGGGGCACCCCTTGTGGGTGCCCGAAAAACCGAAGGCGATTCTCCAAAACAGGCAGGCACGAGGCCTGCCCCTACATGTCTCCGGCCCCTTGTCCTCCGTCTCGGTCAAGTCATGATAAAAGTTCTCACTTTACATGTTGCATTGCAACGTTTTGATACTTGATAATTGGAGATTGAATATTGGATATTCAAAAAGAAAAAAGACGAATGTCCAATATCCAATAACGAATAAACAATTTCCAAGTATCCTCTGTAGTTCTGTAGCTCTGAAGCTCCGTCTTCTGTGGCTCTGACGTTCTGGAGTTCTGCCCTCTGTCTTTAGGGGTGATTTGCGTATCTCAGAATAACCTGTTTCCTTCCCGCCACCTTCTCATACTGCTCCCTGGGGTGCCCTATAGCAATGACCGTATAGGGAGTTTCATCATCCGGCAGGCCGATGGAGCGGTTGATGCTCTTGTCCCTATGCATGGCTTCGATGACATAGCCTACCAGGCAGGTACCTAACCCCATGGCGTGTGCCCCCAGCAGGATGTTCTGGGTAGCTAAAAGAGCGTCTTCAGAGGGACAGGTGGCAGCGTTGCGCGATCCCACAACGATAACGGACATGGCTCCGTGGAACAGAAGGTCTTTGCCCTCCTTATCCCAGAGGTCAAATGCTTCCTTGATGGTCTGGTAGTAGTTTGCATAGTACTCTGCCAGGGCGGGTTTGTTGATCAGCTTCAAAAGAGTTCTGAGCCACGCTTTTCCCGCCATCCGGTTCAGCTTTTTGAAAAACAGGACCACCTGACGTCCCAGGGCCAGCACGGCGTCGCGGTCCGGCAGGAGCGTGAAAGACCAGGACTGGCAGTTGGAGCCCGAAGGCGCGGTGATCCCGATTTTGACCAGGTCTTCCAGGACATCGGGCTCGACAGGTTTGTCTTTGAAATTGCGGCAGGAGCGCCGGGACTGCATCAGGTTCACCAGGGCACCGGTGTCGAAATCGCCGTGGGGCAGCCAGCTGTCCGGAGCGGAAAAGGTACTGAATTGGGCAAGCAGCGGATCCACCATTCCCACGGTGATGGCCCCTTCCGGACAGGCTGCCGCGCAGTGACCGCAGTTCAGGGATTCATCCCCGGTAATGCGGGCCTTACCATTTTCAAGGCTGATGGTTTCCTTGGGGCACACGGGCATGCAGAGACCGCAGCCAATACATTTATCCTTATCGATGACAGTGGTAACCGTCCGATCCTTTTTCATACATGTCTCCCTGATAAATGATTCCAGTCGTCATAAATCTATTCTGACACAAATTCAATTATGGGGTCAAGTCTCCGTTTGACTTTTGACCTTGCTTCGGATATATTTTCACTATGTCACGTCCTTTAAGAGTACAGTACCCAAATGCCTGGTATCACGTTATGAACAGAGCCAGGCGGGGACAGGTTGCTTTTCCAGCCAAAGAGGACAAACTTGCTTTTCTATATCTTCTCATGGAAACAGCCGACATGTTCAATCTGAATGTTTCCGCATGGTGTCTCATGGAATCGCATTACCATTTGTTGGTGCAAACACCAGATGCCAATCTTGCCCGATGTATGCGCCATATCAACGGTGTCTATACTCAAAAGTACAATTTCAGACATGGGTGTGACGGTACTCTCTTCCGTGGACGCTATAAATCCATATTGGTTGATGCCGATAATTATCTGCTTGAATTGGTGAGGTACATCCATCGGAACCCTTTGCGGGCTGGTTTAGTTGAAAAATTGAGCCAATACAAGTGGTCTAGCCATAAAGCATACCTTTCAGGATCCGAAAAATGGGACTGGGTACATAAGGATTTTATTTTAGAGATGCTGGCAGAATCGAGAAACACCCAACTGAGGAAATACAGGCGATTTGTCAGGAAGAAAGATTCACACGAGTTATGCTCTTTTTTCGAAAAGATGAACCTGCCTTCTATTATGGGTGATAAGTCATTTATTGATTGGGTG
>QMMS01000620.1 GCA_003647375.1 Deltaproteobacteria bacterium | reverse complement strand
TTTCCTGTAACCATCGGACAAGAACCACCAGATCGGATTTTTCTTTGGGTGCGACGTAGACATCTGCCGGTCCCCCTACCCGGAGAGATGTATGCCGGGACATCGGCTCTTCAAATCGTACGTTGGCTCCGAATGTTGCTGTCAGCCACTTCTTATGTGTTTGATTTAAAAGCATATCTTTCGCAAACCCATTTAAATTCGAAGCACGAAATTCGAAATCCTAAACAAACCCAAATGACCCAAATACGAATGACCGAAACAAACCCTATCCGACTCAAACCCATGACCACGTTTTGTCATTTGAGAATTTGATATTCGAATTTGTTTCGTATTTCGATATTCGAATTTAGAGTTTTTAAAATTGTATAGTTCAAACAATTCCAACTCTTATCCCTTTTTCAACACTTCCTCACCCACCGTCCATACATCTCCGGCCCCGAGTGTCAGCAGGACATCTCCGCTACGCAGGGTTTTTTGTAAGTGACGAACGGCGTTGTCGATACCTTCCGTGCAGAGAACTTCCTTGTGACCGTGTGCCATGATACCGTCACACAGGTCGTGGCCGTTGACGCCCTCGATGACCTGTTCGCCTGCCGAGTAGATGGGCAGCACCAGCAAAACATCCGATTGATAGAAAGAACGGGTGAAGTCATCGAACAATGCCTGGGTCCTCGAATACCGGTGCGGCTGAAATACCACCACCTTTCTTCGGTCCGGCCAGGCGTCCTTAAGCGCCTGGAGTGTCGCCTTGATCTCGGTGGGGTGGTGCCCATAATCATCCACTACGGTAACACCGTTCAGCTCGCCTTTGATTTCCAGTCGCCTCTGGACACCTTCAGCCTTTTCAAGTGCCGCCTTAATGACGGAAAAGGGGACATCCAACTCAAGTCCGACGGCAATGCCCGCCATGGCATTGGCGATACTGTGGTGGCCTGGCAGGTTGAGGTATATTTCTCCAAGCGCTTCTCCCTGAAAATAGACATCAAATCGACTTTTCAGTCCCTCAAAACGGGCATTTTTGGCTTGCACATCCGCCTGAGAGCTCATGCCATAGGTGACAAACCGTTTCCTGATAGCGGGAATGAGTTCCTGAATATGCTCGTTGTCCAGGCAGAGTACCCCTAAACCGTAAAAAGGAACCTTCTGGATAAATTCCAGGAATGCTTCTTTAATTGCAGAGATATCCGGATAGTAATCGAGATGTTCCCGGTCGATATTGGTAACCACGGCAATGGCCGGGGACATTTTGAGAAAGGAGCCGTCACTTTCATCGGCCTCGGCAACGATGTAATCCCCTTGCCCGAGCAGAGCGTTGGACCCGATACTTTTCAACCTACCCCCGATGACCACTGTGGGATCCAGTCCTCCTTCTGCAAGAACAGCTGAAACGATGGAGGTGGTGGATGTCTTGCCATGGGCACCGGCGATAGCGACGCTGTATTTCAACCGCATGAGTTCGGCAAGCATTTCAGCTCTGGGGATAACGGGAATGGTGAGTTGTTCTGCTGCCAGAACCTCCGCATTGCTGCTTTTTACAGCCGAAGATGTGACCACCACGTCAGCATTCTGGATGTTGGATCCAGCATGGCCACGGTATATGGTACCGCCTAATTTCTCGAGACGGCTGGTGATATCGGACAACTTGAGGTCTGATCCGGACACGGTGTATCCGAGGTTGATCAACAACTCTGCAATTCCGCTCATTCCGATGCCGCCGATTCCAACAAAATGGATATGGTATTTTTTATGGTACATCTTTTTTCCTTGCCCTGCGGGCGATATTCGCCTTCGGCTGTCATTAGCCCTTCGGGCGACATTTACACTTCGTGTGACATTTGCGCTGCGCGCGTTATTTCGCCTTCGGCTGTCATTTGCACTTCGTGCGACATTAGCCCTTGCGGGCGTTATTTATTGTTGCTGATAGCTGTAAGCAAACCTAAAACCTAACACGTAAAACCTAAAACTTCTTGTTTGCGAGTTCATATAAGTCCTCAACGATCGCCTTGGCTGCTTCCGGCCTGGCTTGTTTTCTCATGTTGACAGCCATGGTTGCGAGTTTTTCCGGTGACGATACATAGTGTTCGATCTTTTTGGCCAGAAGCTTTCCGCTCAGGTCTTTCTCAAGGATCAACTCTGCCGCACCCGCAGAAACGAGTTGACGTGCGTTGACGGCCTGGTGGTCGTCGGCAGCAAACGGATAGGGGACGAAGATAACGCCTTTTCCCAGGACCGTCAGCTCGGCGATGGTCGATGCCCCGGCCCTGCAGATCACCAGGTCCGCTTTTCGGTAATGCTTTTCCATATGATGAAAGAAGGGTTTTGCCGTTCCGGTAATGTTGTGCTCGGTGTATGCTTTTCTGACAATATCTTCATCCGCAGCACCTGTCTGATGGATGAAGGCAATCCTGTCTTTGGACTCGATGTGCATCAATGCCGCCATGACGGCCGTGTTGATACGGTGTGCTCCCTGACTCCCACCGACGATGAAGATAGTGAAAGGGTTTTCGGGGGTCACAGGGCCTTTTGAGGCTGTGGGGCTGCTTTGTGAACAGGACAGTATTTCTTTTCTCACGGGATTTCCTGTCATGCGGATTTTTTCAGCCGGCGCTTTGATCCGGGTGTCCTCAAAGGACACGTAAATTCTGTCTGCAAAACATGAGAGCATGCGGTTGGTTATGCCGGGAATCACGTTCTGCTCGTGAAGCGCTCTGGGGATGCGTAGAATCCAGGAAGCTACCACCACAGGACCGGCAGAATATCCCCCCACACCCAGAACCACATCCGGACGAAGTTTTCTGAGTATCCATGTTGCCCCGAAAATGCTCCAGGGGATGGATGCCAGCGCCCGGATCTGCCG
>QMMS01000619.1 GCA_003647375.1 Deltaproteobacteria bacterium | reverse complement strand
AATCAGCCGGGACCATTTTTTTTCCCAAGTTTGACATATCCTATCCCGGAAATTTCACGGACCTGATAGGCTCCGGCGCAGATTGAGTTTGTGAAATCCCTTTTGCGGGTGCATTTCAGCCTGAAGTCGTAGTCATTTACTGGGAAGGCTGAAGGGTGAAAGTTAAATGACAAATAGAAAGGGCAGCCATAAAAGCTGCCCAGTCAAGGAGGAGATAAAAATAAAATGTGGTTACTTCTTGAGCTTGTTTCTTGAGATACTAAAAAGACCGACAACGCCGGTCGCCAAAAGGATCATTGTCGTTAATCCAGTAGCTTGATTTAAATTGTCAATATCGACAGTTCCTGCAAGTATTCTATAAAAAGATTTATCAAAGCCTGTATCAACGGCCCCTGAAACGGATGCAATTGCAAAGAAGATCAAGGAAAAGCTTAAACCCACTAATAAATATTTTTTCATACTAAAACCTTTATAGATATTTGTGTTCTGGGTTTGTTCATGTTCATGATTTGTTAATGCAAGATCCATGCAAGAAAGTATAAATAATTTAAAATAATGATATTACGGGTAGTTAATCTTTTATCAAGCCAAATAAATCACATAAACTATGAAGTAAAATTCAGACTTCTAAATGCTGGTATGTAAAACAGGTAACAGATCATTGGGTGCTGCCGACAGAACAACTTGTGATGTCCATGCAGGAAGATGGTATGACTATACACGGTATGATATGTTGATCGTAAACCGGAAATATAAGACGGCTAATAAACGAAGATGATATCAGATTGATTTTTATTGGGATAATAAATCTCGCCAAGCTTTATGAAACATGCAGATCAGGCAACTTTGAGTAACTGCAGTTTATCTTCTTCCGGGACGAACTGGAGGGCTTCACAGATGTAGTCGATATTGTTTTGAATGGCCATGCGCCGGTGTTGTCCCACGGGGCTGCCTCCGGCAAAGGACTTGGCCATGATGGCCAGGAGCTTGACGCGTTGGTAAAAGATGTGGTCCACTTCGAGCAGCTTATTGGATTCCGGGCTTGATCTGAAATTGTTGTAGTACCCGTTCCAATCCACACAATCTTTGGCCACGATCTCGGCATTCCTGGCAATGGCTTTGAGTCTGTGTTCTCCCAGGGGATAATTCCCTGTAAACGCTTTGGCCATAATAATTAGGAGTCTGAGTCTGGAAAGGAAGACATCATGATGCTGGATTTTTTTCATGTTTTGACGGGCTGCGCCGAATCTCTTCATAGTAGGTTCCGAGGTGTTCGTTCAGTAGAGGTTGAAGATGGTGTTACTATAAAAGAAATGGATGAAACTGTCAAAGGATAAAATAAAATCGCTATCGCGATTTTATTTTCGGAAGATGGTTTCAGCTTTGAGGTAGTGGCTGCCAATATCTCTGCGCAGATCGAGTCTGTTACCTTCGGAATTTTCGCGGGGGATGACCCGAATTTTGCCATTGTCGAAGGCTGCCAGCAGTTTTTTTCGCAGCCGGTCTGCGATGACGCCACGGGTTTCATTCTCCTTGATAGTAGCGTTTGCGTTGAGAAAAGCCACCCGGGTGCCGTCGGACTTGAAGATCTCTTTATCATCTATCCAGGCCATGGCTGAAGGAATCATCTGGATCCCTTTTCGTTTCAAATACTTCATGTCGATTTCGAGGGGCTCGCCCTTGGTGCAGGACCAGGGATACCCTTTCTGGCCGTCAGGCCCACCCGGGCCGGTCATCAATGCTACACACAGAGAGATCTGGTCCTGTCTGACTTCCGGGGTCACCGTTTCCAGGTTGCCCGCAAGTGTTGCCTGGATGAGGGCGCCCAGGTTTCTGAGGCGCCGTGCCACAGGTTGGACCTCAGGTTCTCCCGGTCGGATGTTGATCTCGCTGACACGAATGCGGATGGGATTCATGGCACCGTCAAAAGAAACAAAACAGCCGGGGTATAGTATGGCGGGTCTCAGGAGTCCCTTTTCCTTCATTATCTGAATGAGTGGTTCGGCAATGGTTCTGCCTGCCATTTCCAGCAGCGCCGGTGTTTCCATGGGATGGGGGGAGACAGCGCCGGTTCCGCCGGTAATGGGATTGCTTTTGCCGGCCGGCCCCTCGAAGCGCTCAGGGTAGTCCATGGCCGTGGGCAGTATCTGGTAGTGCCCTTGACGATCCACAAGAATGGTAAAACTGATTTCAACCCCTGCCATGAGCGACTCGATCAAAAGAGGCCAGGTATTTTTTTTGCCAAAGAGCTTGCGGTAGCTGTCTTTGTAGTCTTTGATGAGCGTATCGTAAACTTCCCGTATTTCCCACGAGTTCAGGATGATTCGGGCACCTTTCCCGCCGGCAGAATAGGGGTATTTCAGGACGGCGCCGCCAAATTGCTGGATATAGGACAGACAGGTTTCAAGGATAGTGTCGTAATCCTTTGCATCGGCGCTGGCCCAGGCATCGGCCACGGGGATTCCAGCCTCCACGCACAGGCTCTTACAGGCTATTTTATCTCCTTCGATGAAGGCAGCGGCGGCGTTCAGACCGAGGATTCTGTCCCCAAAGCCTTCTTTTTCCACGGCGTCCACCAGGCCTTCGAAGAGGAGTGCCTCGGGCATGGGGACGACATAGTCCACCGTTCCCTGCCGCAGCGCTTCGACGATTGCAGCGGCATACCCTTCCACAGAATTGTCTTTTGTAGGGATGAAGGCAACCGGCCAGTTCATGAGCTCGGCATATTTCGGCATGGCGGGCGTACCCCTGAAAATCATGCCGTTGAAATCGTCGTCATAAAGCTCGCTGGTGGCTGTGGATACGACAAAGGCCCATAACAGGGTTCTACCGTCAGTTCCGGCAAAGGCAATTTTCTTCATATATT
>QMMS01000618.1 GCA_003647375.1 Deltaproteobacteria bacterium | reverse complement strand
CTGTTGGCAAGGAGCTTCGCCTTGAAGTTGCTTAATTTCAGAATTTCAATTTCAACCTATCAATTGTCCCAAAATTAAAAGTGAATGACTTGACCATCCTCGATGATCCCAACTATCTGAAGATTATGTAACAGCACCTTTGAAACCACTGTGGCATAAATCAGCTTAGAAAATTGGGTTAATCTTGACCTATATGTAACGGCATGTCCAAAGAGATTACTTCCTGTAATCATGATAGCTGATCACTATCAATGCAAGATATGGTCGGTGGTGATAATAATCGCACACCGGTAATTTTTCAGGTGCCTGATATCTACCGTTTTGTAGGAGTGATGCGTTTTCTATAATCCAAGATCTTGGTTAATTAATATAACTTTTATTCTGCCCTTGGGATAAGATTTTTCATGAATTGTCCATATATTACAGATCCTATCAGGGCTTTTACAGTCCATGCAATAAGAAGTCTTTACGTTTGATAATCTTTTTTGCCAGTATCTATTAATTTGCATAGTCAAATAAATCCTTAAGAGGCGTATCCCCAAAATTTATGAAATTTCCAATTATGAGAATAATGGCAAAGTGCGCCGTTGACACGGCGCACTTCTCTTAGCCATTGATGATTACATCAAACCGGCTTCCTTATAGTATTTCACAGCGCCATCGTGCAGTGGTGCCGAAAGCCCATCCTTGATCATCTCTTCTTTTACCAGAATCTTAAATGCCGGATGGAGTTTTTTGAACTCGTTAAAATTCTCGAAAACAGCCTTTACCACGTTGTAGATCACATATTCGGGCACCTTTGCCGAAGACACAAACGTGGCGCCGACGCCGAATGTCACGGTGTCCGTATCCGTACCGCGGTACATACCGCCGGGAATCGTGGCCGTTCGGTAGTAATCGTTTTCTTTCACCAGCTTGTCGATCTCGGGGCCGGTAACGTTAACCAGCAGGGAATCACAAGAGGTGGTGGCCTCTTTGATGGTTCCACTGGGGTGACCTACGGTAAATACTATGGCGTCAATCTTGTTATCGCACAACGCACTGGCTTGCTCAGCGGACTTCAGCTCGGCAGCCAGCTTGAAATCAGCCTTGGTCCAACCCATGGCTTCCATTACCACTTCCATGGTGCCGCGTGCACCAGAGCCGGGATTGTTGATATTGACCCGTTTGCCCTTCAGGTCCTGAAAGTTTTTGATGCCGGAATCTTTACGGGCAACAACCGTGAATGGCTCGGGATGAACGGAGAATACGGCACGCAGGTCTTTATTGGGTCCCTGGCTCTTGAATTTGCTGGTGCCGTGCCATGCATGGTACTGCCAGTCGGACTGGGCCACCCCCATGTCCAGCTCGCCGGCGGCAATGGTATTCAGGTTATAGACGGAGCCGCCGGTGCTTTCCACCGTGCAGCGAATGCCGTGCTCTTTCCGGGATTTATTCACCAGACGGCAGATGGCCCCGCCGGTAGGATAATAAACACCGGTGACACCACCGGTACCGATGGTGACAAAGGTTTGCTCCGCCTGGGTCGGCGCAACGCTCATGAAAAAGACAAAACCGAACAGAATTGCAATCGAAACAACAAATCCTTTCTTCATATCGACCTCCTTAATAAATTGAGTTATTTGTTGGAATGGTTGATGTGGGTGTTGACGTTTTTATGTTTTATAACACCTCCTTTCGTTAGGAATACATTTAATGCCAACCCCCGGATTCAATACAGGTCCAGGCGTTCCACAGCTTCAACAATGCGCTGAGCACTTTTTATTACAGGTGTATCCACCATTTTGCCATCCAACATAAGTGCGCCGGTGCCGTGGGTTTCGGCCGCTTTAACTATCCTGCGGCTACGAGCAACTTCTTCAGCAGAAGGAGTAAAGGCTCCATTCACAGGCGCAAGCTGGGAAGGGTGAATACAAAGCTTGCCGGTATATCCCAGCTCTCGTACTTTTTTGCATTCCTTTAAAAGACCGGTTTCATCCCTGATGTTTAAATAAGGCGAGTCAATGGGCATGATGCCCGTCAGGCCACAGGCTAAAACCATTGATGCTCTGTGGGCAAACATGGCATCCCATGACATCTGCGATCCAAGTTCGGCTGAAAGATCGGCAACCCCCAGGGCCAGGCAAGACACCCTGGGACTGGCTGAGACGATCTTTGCAGCGTTCAGTATCCCGCGGCTTGATTCAATCATAACCATGAATTCAAGCTCCGCTTTCATCTGGGATATAAGATCGTCATAAATTCGGACCTCTCCGGCAGATTCCACCTTTGGTAGCAAAACGAGGTCTGGTTTTTTCACCCATTTTGCCATGGCTTTCATATCTTCGAGTCCGTGAAGGGTTGAAATCCGGTTTATCCTTAGGGCCACTTCCTTGTTACCAAAATCCATCTGTTCAATCTTCCGACCTGCTTCCATACGGGCGAACTCCTTGTTTTCAGGGGAAACCCCGTCTTCAAGTTCAATCACCACCACGTCGGTAGAAAGAGTGGCTGCCTTCTCAATCCTTTCCGGTTTGTCAGCAGGAACAAAAAGAATGCTGCGTCTTAAATGTGTCATCCAGTCTCTCCATGTCCTATCATTGGGTGAGATCTATTGGCTGGTGCCGAATTCGGGTAGCTTTCCCTCGTCGTATCCCTGGCGTTTTGCTAAAATGGTACGGGTGTATGACATGATCAGATCATTATTCTGGTTGTAAGCTCTTGTTGCAAAGGAGACGATACCCGTATCCGGGCGTGATTTGGACTCCCTTTTTTCAAGGATTTCGGATTCTGCGTAAATGGTATCCCCTATAAAAACAGGCTTAGGAAGCTTAATACTCTCCCACCCAAGGTTTGCAATGGTATTCTGGCTTGTATCCGCGACGCTCATGCCGAGG
>QMMS01000617.1 GCA_003647375.1 Deltaproteobacteria bacterium | reverse complement strand
ATCGTATCTTACAAAAGGCGCTTTTACGATTTAAGATCATCAGTGCGTACCTGGCAGCAAATCCGCCCCGCGGCCAACGTCGGGCAATGCTCGAACATCTTTCAAACAAAACGTGGATGCTCGAAAATGGTGAAATCGTTGCCGTTAAACCCGACACGATCCGTTACTGGGTAAGGCTTTATCGAAACGGCGGGTTTGAGGCCTTGAAAGACAAACCCCGATCGGACAAAGGCTGCCGGGCCATACCCAGAGAATTTATCGAAACCGCCTGCGGCCTCAAACAGGAAGTGCCCGAACGCACCATCGATCGCATTATCGCCATTATGGAGAACATGCAGCTTGCGCCACCGGGTCTTTTGCGGCGCTCGACATTGCATCGGGCGCTCCAGGCCAAAGGATTGTCCAAAAGAAAGTTAAAACCACCCGATAAAAGGGATCTGGATCGGTTTGAAGCCGACTATGCCAATGATTTGTGGCAGTCCGACATGCTCCAGGGTCCCTGGCTGCCGGATCCTCAAAAAAAGGACAAGAAGCGACGCACCTATCTTTATGCCTTTCTGGATGATGCGTCACGGCTTCTGCTCTATGGCCGTTTCTTTTTTAAAGGCGATTTGCCGGCTCTTGAACTTGTCTTCAAAAGATCCCTGCAGCGCTATGGCAAACCCGTCCGCGTTTATTACGACAACGGCAAAGTCTACAGGGCCAACCATATGCGTCTGATATGCGCCGAACTTGCCATCCACAAGCCCATCCATACCCAAGTCTACAGGCCGGAAGGACACGGTAAAATTGAGGCTTTTAATAGGTTTTGCGTGACCAACTTCATTGCCGAAGTCAAGGCATCAACCATCCGAACCCTCGATGAGCTCAACCAGGCATTCTTTGCCTTTATCGATGTCGAGTACAACCATCGTCGTCACAGCGAACTTAAGATGAGCCCCAAACAACGCTGGTTAAAAGACGCCTCCCGCATCACCTATTTGGAAGAGGAAAAAATCCGTATGGCTTTTTTGTGGCGCGAGCTGCGAACAGCCGACAAAACCGGCGTCATACGCCTGTTCAACAAAAAATACAAAGTTGCCCCGGATTTTTCTAAAAAAAAGGTTGAGGTGCGCTATGATCCGGAACGGCTCGATCAGATCGAAATCTATGTCAACGGAAATTTTGTACAACGGGCCAAACCCCTTCGTATTACACCGAATCGCGCACCTAAACAGACGCTGCCTGAAACGGAATCGGCGATGCCATCGGCGAAAACGGATTACCTGGGCTGGCTGACCCAACAGCATAAAAAAGAAAAAACCATCCCCCTCCAAAAACCACAATCCGATTCTTCAAAAGTGTTGACCGAATTTATTGCCCTGTTGCGTGAATACATCGACCCCAACGTCTTTGATCAAAAGCTCTGCACCGACTTTTTTAATACCTATGGTCCCTTTGATATCAAAAAGATCAAGCACGTCCTTGACACATTGCTTGCCGTACACCCCAATAACCTGCACACGGCTTTTTATCTTGAAAATATTCAAAATCACCTGATGGGAGATACCCTATGAATACGGAAACCCTTCACCTTAAATCCTATTTTGGTTTTGTGAAAATGCCCTTCACCAAATTTATGTGGGCCACCAAAATGTTCGAGGCTCGTTCGCAAAAAGAGTTCCTGCAGGGGCTCAACCTATGGCTTGAAACCCGAGGCATCGCACTTTTATGCGGACCGCCCGGCGTTGGTAAAAGCATTGCCCTAAGGCGTTTTAAGGCTGATATCGATGAAAGACGCTACGATATCTTTTATCTTTTTAACCTGCGAGTGACCCCTTTGGGGTTTTTACGGTCCATGGCGCGCCTGATAGGGGTGCCTGTCCTCCACCATCAGGCCGATCTTTTTGATGCGCTCAACGCCCATCTTGGACAGTATGAAGAACGATCCGGTAAACATCCTGTCATCGTATTTGATGATTGCGACGGCCTCTCCGACGATCTGCTCGAACTATTACGACGTCTGGCCAACTTTGCCATGGACTCCGAAGACCGCTTCTCCTTTATTTTGTCCGGATCTCACAGACTCGCCGCCACCATAAGATCGCCTCAAAACGAATCGTTGAATCAACGTATTGCATATGCCCATAACCTGATCGGCTTTACCCTCGATGATGCGGTCGACTACATCCAATTCCATCTCAAAAGGGCTGAAGCGCCAGCTGAATTGTTTGCCGACAATGCCATTAAAGCCATCTTTCACCGGGCAAAAGGCATTCCAAGAAGGATCAACCAAATCGCTACCCATGCTCTCATACGGGCTGCTGTTTTACGAAAAGACAAAATCGATGAACCCTTCCTCAAACAGCAGGTCTTTACCAGCGCCCTTTTCGATCCAAACTTCGATGAACAATAATAAAAACCTCGCAAAAAGGAGCCGGCATGAAAACTAGCACCGAAGTCGAAATAGTATGGAAGATCTCGCACCTGATCTTAAGACTCAACGACCTTATCTGGGATCTTTACGAAAATGAGTTTTTGGCTATACTTAAAAAAGGAGAGTACATAAAATCGGATCTGAGCGACGATGACTTCCCTTTTTGACGATATGAAATCTGCATCTTTATAACTGATGCCAATCAGGGACACCAAAATGAAATATAAATCGGGATGGATTAATCGATTGGCTTGGGTCTCAGTTCTCGCTCTTATCCAAACCACTTTACCAATAAAATATCATGGGATTACACTGCTAAATTAACGCGGGACAAGACACTCAAAAAGGTCATAAAGGCCACCACCAACAGATGCTTAATCCAACCAAAACTGAAAACATCTTGCCGGAAACTTGCAACTGCGGCCGTTTGATTTTGGATCCTGACAGCATAAAACCCTTTT
>QMMS01000616.1 GCA_003647375.1 Deltaproteobacteria bacterium | reverse complement strand
GGGGCCCCCTTCCTGATCGGAAAACTGGAACTCCATCCCTTTTCAATCTCCCACGATGCGATGGATCCGGCTGGTTTCACCGTAACATCTAACGGCACCAGGATCGGGATTGCCACCGATCTCGGGATTGCCACTGCCATGGTAAAAACCCATCTGAAAGAATGTACCGCCCTGATTCTCGAAGCTAACCACGACCGGGTAATGCTGGCCGAGGGCCCTTATCCGTGGCCGCTAAAACAGAGGATAAAAGGCCGCTCAGGCCATCTTTCCAATGACGACACCACCGAGCTGTTAAAGGAAATCCTGCATGGGCGGCTCTCGCATATTATCCTGGCCCACCTGAGTGAGCAGAACAACACGCCCGAAAAGGCACTTAGCACAGTGGGGCAGGCTCTTCACCGCACCGACATCAACCTCTCCGTAGCTATTCAGGATCGTTCATCGGAGATTTTTTCCTTCAAAGGTTAACTATTTTAGATTTTTTTAGCGTGAAACACTTGCAAAACAATCGATTCAGTCCTATTTTAGACGGAATTTAATTAACATTTCTGATTTGAACGGGATAGAGCTGCCTGAAAACCGCCTGTTCCAGGTTCGTAATTTAGCTATTTAGCATCCAACGGATTCAATATGAAAACAAGGTTTTTACTGAAAATACTGGCTGTTCTTTGTACTGCTCTTTTTATTCCATCCGGAAGCTGCCTGGCTACCCCCCCGGTAACAGCCGGAGTGCTGCCGGCTGTTTCAAGCGATCTCGAAACCCTGTTGACCCTGGTTGATTCGGGCCGGGAAGCCGGGGTTGCAAGCAGCCGGATTCCGGCATTGATGGATTTTATCTATGCCTCCAAGCCGGCCAATATCCAGTACTCTGCGGGAGACGGTTTCAGCACGAATTCAGCCTATTGTGAATTCGACATCAACAAGGGCTTTGATGAATTTCTCAAGATGGCGTTCAACCCGGATGTCCCGTCTTATTTGCTGATGCCGGCGTCTGTCCGCCTTTCCCACTGGAAATCCGTGGATGGCAAAAAACAGCCGTTTCCAAAACTCTGGCAGGCCCTGCCGGATCTGACCGACTCGCTTGCCATACGAGGCGTTGAGTTTATCGAAAATACCCCGGATCTTCATTCAGGCGCCTATTTCGCCTATGACCTTGACAAACTGCACATCCTGATGAAACACGCAGGCCGCTTCGTCCTGTTGTCCATTTCGAAACAGGCCAGTATCTCTCAGGTGGGGAAAAAGGGGGTCATCCTGGGGCCGGATGATGACTGGACCTACCTCTATTCAGGCCAGAAAGGGATTAACCGCCCCGGGCTCGGATGGGTCAGCTCCTACATGTATGACAGCTATTCGGTGGCGGTTTACGCGCAGCTTGAAAAAGACCGGCCCGGTGTCAGGTGCGCTACCTTTAAATGGATAGACGCGGGCTGGTCAAAAATCAATATGGTTAAAAAAGAGCACATTCACCGGGGCCTTTTACGCTACGCGAAAACCTTCAAAGAAATCATCGAAAACCCGGTTCTGCCCGGGGCTGATGAAATCGCGGAAATCTACGCCCAGATTCGCAGCTACACGCTTTCCCAGCTGCAGGATAAATTCTACAGTTACCTGAACACCCTTGAAGTCCGCCACCGGAACGATGATTCATTTCCGCAAAAATGGTTCCAGCAGTGGTTCAAATCCAACCGTTACCTCAGCCGACTTAAAAAAGAGGAGATGGAATCCGTGCTCATGGTGGAATTCATGAAGCATTCCCTCGGCCGCCGGTCGGAAATCAAAATGGGAGACATTCTCGGCAGCGTCCACCCCGCCCCTACTTTGTTAACCACCCATCTAGCTTACAAAAAATAGAAGCCATCTCCATTTCTCGGTTAAACCTGCATGAACCGCGAATTTGACCGCAGATGAGCACTACGGCATTAAAAACAAAAGAAATGAATAAAATGTCCTTTGGCCAACGGCTTGTACAAATACGCAAATCAAAGGGACTTACACAAACCGAACTGGGTGAAAGAATAGGAGTTTCTCAAAGAATTATACACCATTATGAGCATAAGGCTGATTATCCACCAACTCAAAAGCTTATTGAACTGGCACGGACTCTGGATATGAGTATTGACGAGCTACTGGGATTATCTGAGAATGGCAACGATGAAGCTTATCGGGACATAAAACCGGGCCTTGCCAAAAAACTTCGGCAGGCATCACAATTGCCGCTACATGAAATAAAGGCGCTGTCAACGTTTATTGACGCATTGATTATTAACCAGAAGGTCAACACAGCTTCTGCAGGAGCACAACAAAAAATCCTTTTGCAAAATATCGATATGTTTCTCAAGGGCGTGGAGGCGGAAAGATAAAGCTTTCGTGCCAAACGAAGTGAGGATGATCATGGAATCCACAGAAATAATAAACAAAATTCAAGATGCCGTCAAAACGCTCCCTCAGCAAAAACTCAAAATCGCTTTGGATTTTTTGGAAGATTTAAAGCTGCGCAATGAAGATGAAACACAAATCCTGCTCAACGATGCCGGCTTTATGGAAGAATATAAGCAGGCCAAAGATGACATCGTACATTCCGCACCCCAAAACAGTGAATCCGGAACAATTTAAATGCCAGTTAAATCGGGCACATGATACAGTATAACATATTGATATAACACCGAATAAAAATATCTAGACATTTCAAATAGTTACTGATACAGTGTCCCCAACGTCAATTCTAGACCGATGGGGGTGCAATGGAAAAACTTAACACCGAGCAGATGACATTCACCGATGCCAGGCATTTACCCATCGTCAAGCAATATGCCAAACGCATCAATCTGGTAGAAACCATAAACCAGTTAGTCGGCAGTCAAATGGATCTGTCTCC
>QMMS01000615.1 GCA_003647375.1 Deltaproteobacteria bacterium | reverse complement strand
TTTTCATATTGGATTTTCATTGTCATGCGCTGATGTAAGGATCCCTAAGCGCCTCAAACAGCACAAATCGCCATTGGATCACCCATTTCGCTCTCTCTATGGTGAAAGCCGAAAGTTGAGTTAATAGACTGTTAGACTGTAGGCCGTTGAACGCCTAACAGCCTACAGCCTGACCACCTACAGCCTAAGTAGTTTCGAGTTATGCCTGTTTATCTCTTGTCGGAAGCGCTCAAATTCCCCCATCCTCATTATGCATCGCAGGAAGGGCTGCTGGCTGTGGGCGGAGACCTGAGCCTGGGGCGCCTGCTATCGGCATATCGTCATGGTATTTTCCCGTGGTTTTCGGAAGGCGAACCTATCCTGTGGTGGTCGCCGGACCCGCGCCTGGTTTTGTTCCTCAATGAATTCAAGGTATCCAAAAGTCTGAAAAAAGTTATCAGCCGATCCCTGTTCGATATAACCATTGACCGGGCGTTCCGCCGGGTGATTACCGAATGTGCCGAGACCCGGATGAAACAGAAAGAACCCACTTGGATCGTGGGGGATATGATCGATGCTTATTGCCGGTTGCATGAATCCGGTTTTGCCCATTCGGTGGAAGCCTGGCAGGATGGTGCGTTGGTCGGCGGCCTGTACGGTGTTTCCCTGGGTAAATGTTTTTTTGGTGAGTCCATGTTTACCGCAGTCAGCAATGCATCCAAGGTTGCGTTTGCACGGCTGGTGGACTTTTTGAAGTCTCACGCATTCCATATGATTGATTGCCAGGTCACCACCAGGCACTTGATCAGTATGGGTGCAAGAGAGATTCCAAGAGATCGGTTTCTCACACTGCTGCAGGTATCATTAAAAGAACCGGACATGAAGGGGAAGTGGCAATACCGATAGGCATTCCACTCTAAACTTATGTTTATTTCAAAAGCGAATTGCATCTTAAATTTATATGGCATAGACTTTGCTGAAGACATGACTTTCAATGACGAAGGTTTCAAATGCTTATTATATTAACGATTCTCTCTTTCAAGGATGCTATGAAAAATGAATATGAAAAAGATAACATCGCTGACTTCTTTAATTTCGTTTCTGGTACTGCTTCTAAATAGCGTTGTCCTTTATATCGTTCCTCACGGGCGCGTTGCCAATTGGGCTGATTGGCGTTTATGGGGATTATCCAAAACCGATTGGGGAAACCCGTGGAAACAAAGGTTGCTTTAGAAAAATCACAAAAAATGCCGGTTGAACCAGCGTCGGGTACCAGCAGAAAAACGGTTGAGGATATTTGTAAGACATATGGTTTGGATATCGACACGGTCATGGCGGGATTTGTCGCCCATAAAATCCGGGCGTCTGCAGACATGACTCTCAGAACGATCGCGGAACAAAACAATATTGGCACCGAAGAAATCTATGCCGTTATCTTAAAAACTTCTCCGGCTCCTGGTACCGCGACCGTCACCCCGGGCGAAAATAAAGCACAACCAAATAACAGGGCCCCTTCGGGACTGGGCAGAATGACCCTGGACGACGTCTGCCGGACCTATAACATCGATCTGAATGCGGCCCTGGAAAGGCTCGCCGGAAAAGGTATCACCGCGCTGTCTGGTGATAAAATGAGTCAGATATCAGACAAATACGACATAACACGGAGAGAGCTTTATGAAATAATGAAGTAAAAGTGCAAAAGGACCTCAATCAAGATCTCGGCACATCTCTTCGGGAAAAATCGCTCAGCTGAGGTTTAACCTGATAGCAGTAATTTTTTATGGTCTGTGTATACCGGTTTATCTCTTGTCAGAAGCACTCGATTTTCCTCATCCCCAATATACGGATACTATTTACATATTTGTTTTATTACTATATTTATCAGGGGATAGTCTCACGTGGCTGGCAGACCAACCGCTGTAGCGGTCATACAACTGATGTGCCGAACTTAGATTGACCATGAAAAGGAACCCCTTTTCGGGGCATATGCTGCTTTTCTTTTTGCAGGGCAAATTGAAATACCAAAGAGAGGATCACTTGTGGACCGAATGACGAAGTTTAAGGAGGCGGTAAAGACCGGATTGGCCCTGATGCTGGTCTATGGCATCGCCCTGAAGATGAACTGGATGAACCCCTACTGGGCGGGAATTTCCGTGGCCGTGATTTCCCTGACCACGGCAGGTGAGTCGATTAACAAGGGCATGCTTCGATTGGCGGGGACGATTCCCGGCTGCCTCAGTGCGTTCGTTATCCTCTCTCTGGCCCCGCAGAGCCGCTGGCTGTGCCTGCTGCTCGCTTGTGCGTGGATTTTCTTCACCACCTACATGATGCTTGTGGACAAGCAACGCGGCTATTTCTGGACCATGGCCGGTATTGTGAGCCTGATCATCCTTGTTATTGGCCCGAGCTCGTCGGAGAGCCTGTTCGTGCACGCCGTGTTCCGCACCGTGGAGACATGCATGGGCGTCGTGGTCTACATGCTGGTCAGCGTGTTCCTCTGGCCGCGCACCAATCTGGGGGCCATCAGGAAGACCGGCGGCATGCTGGCCGCCTCTCAGGCCACACTCGTCCAAGCCGGCCGGGAGATCATGACCGACGGCAGGACCGATGTCGGACCGAGTGAACTCCTTGGGCAGGAAATCCGACTTCTCACCCGGTTTGCCCAGGTACTCCAGGCCGAGGGCTCCGAGAGCTATGCAATCCATGAAATGCGTCACCAATGGGACCGGCTCCACGGCTTGTTTGCGGCGGCGATGGAAAGCATCGATCGCTGGAAGATCGGTCTCGATGATCTTGCCGGGATCGATGTGAAGGCGGTGCTACCTGACCTGCCGGCCTACTTCGACGAACTCGGCCTGTGTTTTGTTGAGATCCAGGGTTTGCTGAACGGTAACCCGCCCGAA
>QMMS01000614.1 GCA_003647375.1 Deltaproteobacteria bacterium | reverse complement strand
GCAGACGAAATCGATATTTCTTTTAACTCTTCTTTTCAAGCATTGTTTTCTCAACTCCTTTCCCTATCCTTTTCTAATTATCTCTATGTGCAGGTCCCTCCCCATCCTATCACCCAAGATTTATTTACATTTCTCGAAGACCAAGATCTTCCCCCAATATTGATCGGCTTTCTTGCAGAAAATGGCCCGGGAGTTCCCGTCGTTGATGCAGAATCCTTTCTAAATGAATTTGCGGATAGAAATTTGGGAGTGATCCTCAGCGGGGGAAGATTGCAAAAAGGAAGCCGCCCATTACCATCCACGATTATTACAGGAGCCACCCCTGAAATTCAAATTATTCAAGAGGGGCTAATCGCTCAATCCCAGCTGGAAGAGATATATTCTCCACAAACAAATGAAAACGATGAAGATAATGAGGGAGATAAATTTGACGGATTTTAATCTCATCGTCTCCACCGGGCGAGATTTTGAAAGTCAAGCCCAAAATGAGCTCTGGTTCAATCTTTTAGCAATCGGTGATGAAAATCCCATTATTTTCAATGCCACAGGCATTCAAGGGCTCATCTTAGCCAAAACAAAATTAGCCCCCAGGGCATTAATTCAATACATGCGATCCTGTTTACTGACAAAAGATCCGGAATACTGTCAATTTGTACAGAAAGTTTACCCCATTGATATCGTGGTGCCCACCGAATTGGATCGGATTCAAGCAACCGCCAAGGAATTAATTGCTTCTCACCCAGCGTGTCAAGATCCAGCCTCGACATATCGAATTTCCATCCGGAAACGAACAACTTCCCTAAAAACCCAAGACATCATTGCCGCTATCGCCGATACGGTCCCTCATAAAGTTTCCCTCAAGAATTTTACGTGGAATTTACAAATTGAAATAGTGGGCAAAGATACCGGGTTGGCTATCTTGGAGGCAGGAGATATTTTCCAACCCCTAAGTGAAAAACTCGGGAGCACTGCATCAACTGCAAACTAGTTATAAATCATACATTACCCCAGAAACACTCCCTCCTTCCTTTACGTTTTTTGTTTATACTATTCTAAATTGACAACATTCAATTAGTATCAATGCAGGTTAATTGAGAAGAAAAAAGGAAGGAAGAGGCCCCGTGCGATGACAGGCCAAAATGACCTGTAAAAGGAGGAAACCCCATTTCAAATGGGGTGAAATCAATAAGGAGATTCAGTGAATCTCCTTAATCCAAAAAGACAAAATAAAGACATCGCAGCGGCGGCCATAGTTGTAGGTAAGAGATCGAACCATTTTGAGCGAAACTGAAGGAGATCGAATCAATCGAGATGATTTTTTGAGAGATTGGATCGGATAAATTTTTAGTGATGCAGTTTGGATGCTCATTGAAATTTCACCATGTGACGAAAGATCATAATTAAGAGATTATGTCTTTCGGATCCGCATACATAGCGACAGAATTGTGGTGTGCTATTTTGGACCCTTAGATTGGTTAGAATTTTCGTGATTCTAATATAGTCAATGAAATTTACATCTATTAAATCTAACCGTTAGTGAATATTTGTGCTATAGGACCGCACAAATATTTGAAAGGTGCTTCTCCGCAAAAACGAATGTCAAAATATATCCATAAAAACAGCACAAAAAAACTTAAGATGAGGAGAGGGATAGATCCTACTAAAAAGGAGTCAAATTATTTAGGGGTGGTTTGATCTTTTTAATTACAATAGATACCAAATGATGTGAAATGAGCAAATTACGGGTTGGAATTCTGACAGGGGGAGGAGATTGCCCCGGATTAAATGCTGTGATTTATGGAGCCTTACTCAAAGCCTACAGCACGAAAGATGTGGAAATTGAAGTGGTGGGGATTATTAAAGGGTGGAAAGTGTTTGCCATCCCTAAAAACGAACTCACCCAAGAAGCGGTCGAACACTACACGCATGTTCTGAATATTGCGGAATTGGATGATCTTCACACAAAAGGAGGCACTATCCTTTATACCTCGCGCACTAACCCCTTTAAAGCGGTTGGAAAAATTGCCGATCCTACTGAAAAAGCAGAGAAATCCAAGGAAATTGGAAAGGACTTGGCATCAAAATTCGAACTGCTGGGAATTGACGCCCTGATTACCATAGGTGGAGATGATACTCAAGGGGTGGCAGCCGTAATGTATCAACATGGTGGTGCAAAAGTGGTGGGCTGTCCGAAAACGATTGATAACGATTTGGCTGGAACCGATTTTACATTTGGATTCTTCAGTGGCGCCCAATTGGCCAGCAATACGCTAGACAACCTCACAACAACAGCCCATTCTCACCAGCGGATCTTTATCGTCGAAATCATGGGAAGAGATGCAGGATGGTTAACCATGTATAGTGGACTTTCCAGTGGAGCGGATATCATTCTTATCCCGGAAACACCGTTCGATTTTGAACGAGATGTGGTGGATGTCTTGAAACAACGGGCAAATACGAATTTTAAATATCACATGATCGCATGTTCCGAAGGGTCATATCCCACCCAAGAGTCCCTAAATCGGGATTTCAAGACGATTTCTCAGCAGGATATTGATAACTTGCCTAAAGATTCTTTTGGAAATCCGGAATTACCCAAGCTAAACATGGCCTCGGTGTTGGCCAAAGAATTGAATCTTCGGGAAGATCTGAAACAATATTTCAATGATCGTCATGCCCATTACGAAATTCGATCCGTGGTTTTAGGCCATACAATGCGAGCGGGCACTCCAAATGTCTTTGATCGAGTATTAGGGTTACGCTACGGATGGCATGCAATGGAATACATTAGCAAGGGGATCTTCGGGAAAATGACGGCCTTGAAAGGAAAAGAAATTGTGCCTGTGGATTTAGTAGAAGGGTCGAAAAAAGGTTTGATTGCG
>QMMS01000613.1 GCA_003647375.1 Deltaproteobacteria bacterium | reverse complement strand
GTGGCATCGAATTAAAAAATATGACATCGACACGACGTCTTTCAAGCAACAGTAATTGTAGTTTTTCACCTACATATTTTGTTGTTTTACAATTATGTTAGCTATTTCAGCTCTTTTTGAATCATTGTTGCAATAATTATTTATGTTTTTTACTACCGTCTAGTTGTTTCACTTGGCGGACACGTAAAACATTCGAAATTCCGTCATACCCCTGCCTCCGCAGGGGAAAGCTCTGCGAAGGCAGATATCCAGAACTACCTGAAAACACTGGATTCTTGCCTTACTGGAATGATATTTAAGGCTTTTTAAAGCCTTTTCACGAAAGTATATTAATTGATTTATTTCTGTTTCGCTTACTCATTTTTATTATCGATACTTATAATATTTTGTGTCTATCTTACCAGGCTGGCATTCTATGTGCATAAATTTTTAATAACTTTAAATACATACTACATTTTTTTCTCCATGCAGTTTTTGAGTAACTACTTATCATAAGGAGATCCCGATGAAAGCAAAAACAGGCAAATTAAGACAGCAGTTGAAGAAAGAAGAAGGGTTCACACTTGTAGAGGTCATTGCCGTTCTGGTCATACTGGGCATTCTTGCGGCGGTGGCCATACCCAAGTTTTTTGACATGCAGGAAACAGCTAGAACAAAGGCAATTGAAGGTGCCATTGGTGAACTCAACGGCCAGGTGGCACTTTCATTTGCCCAAAATGCATTGAATGGCGGTGCAGCCGGCTTATACGATGGATATGACGGCGACCTTGGTGCCGAATTCGCAGTCACCGGTCAGGCTCTAAATACGCCTGCTACCGGCAGCATCGGCTTTGTCAATCCCGCGGGACACGTTTGGGACCTCGCTTGGACTGCCGGTGACACCGATAAACCGGGATATTTTACACGAGGCGCTAAGCAGTAGGCACTTAATATCGGTAAACCCGTTTACGATTAAGGTTAGCACTTCCTTCTTGAAATCTATCCAGGGCAATGAGACCGGCTATCCCGCTGTTTCATTGCCCTCTTATTTGTTGCGGTTGCCGCGATTCCATGATAACATCGTTTTTGTCATTATGTTCGATACCTAAACACACTAACTATTGTCCGTCCAGAAATAGAGATTTTCGCGCATGGATTGGCACTAACTAGAAAATACCACATCGCGCATGCCACCAATGCTTGGTTTTAAAAATAAAAACGGATTTTCCCTTGCCGAAATCACGGTAACTCTCGTCATTATCGCCATCATCAGCACCATTATCATTAGCAAATCCGGTGCTTTTTCAACCGATTTGGTTTCCCAAACAGAGATCCTAAAAAGCCATCTTCGCCATGTCCAGGCCCTTGGCATGACGGGAACAGATTCAAGTGATATTTTGGGTATGAAATGTGACACGGCTTTCTATTGGATGTTCAAGGGGATTGATCCCGACGATAATATCATTATGCTACCGCATGACCGGCGATACAACACCGGCAATGACGGCAAACTCGATTTAGTCGAGAAAAAAATAGCCATAGGAACTGCTTTCACTGTTTTTTTTGATCAGCGTGGGATACCCTACAGTGCCTATACCGATGCTTTAACCAACACCCCGTTGCCGTCTGACCTGACGATCAATGTCACACCCGTAGGAGAAATCTCTCCCACGAAACCCATTATCATAACCCAACTTACTGGATTCATACCATAATGGGTATCCTCATAAAACATACGGCATCTCACAAAGGGTTTACGCTTTTGGAGATTATTGTTACCATCATCCTGATTGGCATTACAGCCGCCATTATGTTTCCGGTCATGGGGACAAATCTGATTCGAAGTGCCGAGCCCGTAAATCGTCTCAATGATCATCACCTCCTGATTCAGGAGATGGATAAATGGACCGGTATTTATCGGGACGCAATTCGAAACCACAACCTGGACATTTCCAGTTTCAAAACAAATGTTGACTCCAGTGCCAACTACCTGGACAGTACAGCCTATATCAACAGCTTCAACGGCGGCGCCTACAATACCCAGGGAACCAATAAGATCCTGCAGGTTAGTCTGATAAACAATGATCAGAAACTGGTAGCACTTTTTGCAGAATAATAAAATCGCTGCGCGATTTTATCTGACGCGACTGCGTCGCTATTTTAAACCATGAACTAATGCTAATAGGAAAATCAATATTCCAGCATTCCAATGTTCCATCGACGTTATATTACGCCTATGGTTAAATAGTCTACGGTTGTCATTCCCGCGGAGGCGGGAATCCAGAAAAGCACTGGATGCCGGATCAAGTCCGGCATAACAAACTCGGCTATTTAGTCGCCGAGTTAATATGAAGACTGGTAACATGTTCCAACAAAGTTTCACACATGGACGATCGCACAGCAACAAATAGCAAGGGCTTCAGCCTGGTTGAACTCATTGCCAGTCTGACCATTGCGGGAATTCTGGGCGTTGCGCTGATGACCATCGTCGTCACCGCCCTCAATGGTTTTTCCCTTTCAAAAGATGCTGCCGGCGTAAGCCAGAAGGCCAACCTGGCCCTTTCGCGCATCCGTATTGAGCTCTTGAATGCCACGAGTATCACCACTGCCGAAGCAAACAGGATCATTTACACTGCAGATGACGGGACCTATGAAATCCAGAAAACAGGTGATGTCATCACCCTTGAAAAAACTGCCGGCACGTCGACCATACCGGCCAAAACGCTTGTGGACAATATACTGACCGACTACGGAACGGACAGTTTTCTATCTTACGAAAAAAGTGACGCCTCCGCTTGGACCCCGCCCGACATATCAGAGCTTTACGGAATCACGGTGATACTCAAGTTTTCCAATTACACCGATGCGCTGGAGACAATGATCAACCCACGCATGAACCGGGTGAGGAATGCACC
>QMMS01000612.1 GCA_003647375.1 Deltaproteobacteria bacterium | reverse complement strand
TAATGAAAAACAAAATCCTACCCATTTGACATCCGCACTTTCTATGGACTTTTTCAGCCTTGACCATTTTATGCTTTTCTTGTTGAATCGGATTTGTTTTTACACAAAGGGCGGCGGCCTTTACGAAGCGTTAAGAACTAATTTTGGCCGACGTCAAATTGAATAATAGTAAGCCGGTCAAACAATTTGTTTTGTGCTATACCGGAAGCTGGATTTTCAAAAACATCAGTAGGAGTCCTTTCATGCTCAAACAAGAGCTACAAAAACATTTCGGGTTCGACACTTTTTTAAAAGGGCAGGAGACCGTCATAAATAAGGTTTTAGATCGTCAATCCGCCGCAGCTATTTTCCCAACAGGCGCGGGCAAGTCCCTTTGCTACCAACTGCCGGCCATGCTGTTGCCCGGCATGACCCTTGTGGTGTCGCCCCTGCTTTCCCTGATGAAAGATCAGTTGGATTTTTTAAGGGCCAATAAAATTCCAGCTGCACGCCTGGATTCGACCCTTGCAAGATCCGACTACAATTCCATAGTGGAAGAGGCCCGCAACGGAACGCTTAAGATCCTGATGATTTCAGTGGAGCGCTTTAAGAATGAACGTTTTCGCTTTCATCTGGAAAAAATGGATGTTTCGCTTTTGGTGGTTGATGAAGCACACTGCATTTCCG
The DNA here is from genome assembly GCA_003647375.1 of Deltaproteobacteria bacterium. The sequence goes on along the minus strand of QMMS01000612.1, from coordinate 2,228 downwards.
AATGGGGGCACAATTTCCGGCCCGAATATCTCAAGCTGCCCACCTACCAGGAGGAGTTCGGCATCCAACAAACCCTGCTGTTGACGGCTACGGCCACAGAGCAGGTCCTGGACGACATGTGCGCCAAGTTCAATCTGTTGAGAGAAAATGTCTTTGTCACCGGCTTTTACAGGGACAACCTATTTCTACAGGTGTCGCCGACAACCACATCTGAAAAAGAGGATCACCTGCTGCAGAGAATCCTCGAAAACTCCCAGGCGGCCACCATTGTGTATGTTACCCTGCAGAAAACAGCTGAAAGGGTTGCGGAATTTCTTGGCCGCCACGGCATCGGGGCGCAGCCCTATCATGCGGGCATGCAGACTGCTGAGCGGGAACGGATTCAAAACGAGTTCATGCACGGGGAACTGGCCTGTGTCGTGGCCACCATCGCTTTTGGCATGGGCATCGACAAAAAGAATATCCGCCGGGTCATTCACTTTGACCTGCCCAAATCCATTGAAAACTACAGCCAGGAAATCGGCCGGTCAGGAAGGGACGGGAAACCATCCTTGTGCGAGGTATTGGCCAACCGTGACACGGTCCATGTTCTGGAAAATTTTATTTACGGCGACACGCCGGAGAAGACGGCCATACAGCGGACGCTCGAGGTTATCAGAGAAAACATGGGGTTTATCTGGGAGATAAAGGCCGTTAGATTATCAAACGAGCTGAACATCAGGCTGCTGCCTTTGAGGACCCTGCTGGTATATCTGGCCATGGAAAAGGTCATTCGCCCCAAGTTTTCATATTTTGAGGACTATGCGTTCAAATACCTATCAGCGCCGGATACCATTGTTAGTTATTTTGACGGAGAGAGAAAATCGTTTGTAGGTGCTGTCATGGCGCATTGCCAGACCAAAAAGATTTGGACCACTGTTGATATTCAGGCTACCCAGGACAGTTATGCATGTGACCGGCAGCGAATCATAAGCGCCCTTGAGTACTTTGACGAAAAAGGCTGGATCGAATTGCAGGCGAAACAGACTGTGGATGTTTACGATATTCTGACGCAGGCGTTTGATGTGGACGACCTGGCTTTCAGAATGCATGCATTGTTCCAGAAAAAAGAGGAACTCGAAATCCAGAGAATTCACGCCATGGTAGGCTTATTTGAAAGCGATGCCTGCCTCAGCCGTCAGTTGGCAGGGTACTTTGGCGAAAAGCTTGAGATGGAAAAATGCGGGCATTGCTCATTTTGTAAAAGCGGGCGGGCGGTTCTAGAACATACCACGCGCTTAAAGCCCTTGACGGATTATGATTATACAGAGGTTTCAGGCGCGTTTTTCCAGGCAATCGGCGATTCGTTCAGTGCATTGAATTTGACCAAGTTTCTCTGCGGTATTTACACACCGGCTTTTTCAAAATTGAAAATAAAAAGCCTGCCCAATTTCGGCATCTTTGATTGTTATCCCTTTTTGGAAGTAAAGGCATGGGTGAAGGAAAATGTTAATACCTGAATATTGCATGTAATTTAAAGAACTTTCTACAAACCGGCGATTAGGTTGGATTCAGGGAATAATGCCCAAAATTGCTTGCGAACATTCGAATTATGTAATTAAAATTGAAAATGAATTACCGGCAAAAGCAGAAACATTTCCCGTTTTGACGGGTCAATTTTCCGGCCTCAGAAAATTTCGTGTCGGAGATTACCGTGTAATTTATAAAAGCGTGGCACACGAGTTTATTTGGAGTCCCGAATGAAAATCCTGGTGTGTTTCAAGGCCGCGCCCAATGTTGAGATGCTTCTTGAGGAAGATTGGGTCATCAATAATGAACTGCAGGTCGACACCAGTTTTGTAAGAAACGACCTGGGCAGCTATGAAGAAAGCGCTCTGGAAATGGCCCTGAAGCTGTCGGATGCATCCGATGACCTGGGCATCCCATTGGAACTCAATGCCCTCACCGTGGACGGAAGCGGGGCAACCCCCATCTTGAAGACCTTGAGCGCCCTGCGGTTTGCAACAGTTGTGCGCATCCAACCCCGGAATAACCTCCTTTTTCAACCCACGGCCGTGGCATCCATCATCAGCCAATACATACGCCAACACGCGCTCCAGGATGTGGTGCTGCTCGGCAGGCAGAGCGACATTGGCGAGAATGCAAAAACACCTCTGCTGGCCGCGGAAATGCTGGGTTGGCCCTGCATCACCCGGGCAACCCGCATCGAACCGGCCGATAAAAAGCAT
>QMMS01000611.1 GCA_003647375.1 Deltaproteobacteria bacterium | reverse complement strand
TGCAGCAGCAGTATCCAGCGGTATGGTCCCGGTTGCTTCAGGGAACGATGGCGGAGGATCGATTCGCATACCAGCTTCATGTTGTGGACTTTTGGGTCTGAAGGTAAGTAGAGGGCGTAACCCCACAGGTCCAGATCATGGCGCTCTCTGGCAGGGAGCAGCGGTTGAGCATGTCCTAACTCGATCAGTTCGGGACAGTGCAGCTATTTTGGACGCAACACATGGTCCTGATGCAGGAGCACCATACACAATTATTCCCCCGTCACAGTCCTATCTACAGGAACTGGATAAAATGCCTGGTCGTCTTAGAATAGCGTTTAATACACATTCTCCCCTTGATACACCGGTTCACCAGGATTGTGTAAAGGCGGTGGAGCATACAGCAAGTCTGCTCGAAAAGCTCGGGCATGATGTTGAGGAAGCTAAACCGGAATTAGACGGCCTTCTGTTAGCGAAAAGCTATTTCATGATGTATTTTGGCGAAGTAGCTGCTGATATTAAAGAATTGAGTTCTGTTCTCGGAAGAACGTCAAAACCTTCAGATGTAGAACCTTTAACCTGGACGCTCGGTTTACTGGGTAATGCTTTTTCTGCAGGAGAATTTGTAAAAATAATCCGTGAGTGGGATAAAGCCGCCCGGGTTATGGGACGCTTCCATGAAACTTATGATATTTACCTGACGCCAACAGTGGCTAATCCACCTGTTAAGATCGGAGAACTTCAACCAAAACCGGCAGAAATGGTTTTAATGAAAGTTGTGAATACTCTGGGATTGGGCAGCTTGTTAAAAGTTTCTGGGATTGTCGATAAACTCGCCACAGAGAGTTTATCAAAAACTCCCTTTACGCAACTTGCCAACTTCACAGGCCAACCAGCTATGTCCGTGCCTCTTTATTGGTCTTCAGAGGGTCTGCCCTGTGGTTCACAGTTTTTTGGACGCCTTGGTGATGAGGCAACCTTATTCAGGCTTGCAGCGCAGCTTGAAAAAGAACAACCCTGGTTTGATAAGCATCCGCCAGTATTTGCATAAACAAGGGTAAACGCCCAATGAGAAACGATGCTGCTGAAGGTGAGGAAAAAGATCCAATAGAACAAGCGTTAGGATATCTTGACAGAATTAGGTTAGGAAAAGTTCAGACGTCATCGGGGCGATTAAAACCAAAATTAGGCAGAATTCCTTACGGTCGAAGATTCCTCGCGGCTTGCCGCGAGGAATCTTCAATCCAGTCCCCTTTTTATCTACAATGCGCGTCTGTATTCGGGCCGACGCACCGCTGGATTGTTAATTCCGGTTTCGACGATTTTAAGGAAATTCTTTTTGTCCTTTGACAACTCGCCCTTCAGGCTAAGATAGTTGGACGCATGATTGGTATTGAAAATGCATCCCTTAAGATCATCTGATGTATGTTCTATCAAGGTGTACAACTCTTCCAGGACCTGAGTGGCTGTGCATGGCTGAAAATCACTTGTTTCTTTTTGCGCCCATATTTCAGACCCTGGTGTTACTTCCAGCGTGAGTGGGGAGATATACCATTCTATTGGCGTGGGGGGAGCCATGCGGTTGATCAGTTTTGCGGATTCGAGGGCGTGCCGGTGGCTTTTTTCCGGACTGTTTCCGGTCAGTCCAAGCAGGAAGATGCCAGACCAGGCAATGCCTGCCCGGTGACATTTTTGTGCAGCATGCGCAAACTCGTCTTGCGTAACCCCTTTGTTGCATTCTTTGAGAACCTGGTCATCTCCACTTTCAATGCCCACATAAACCATTGTGAACCCGGCATCTGCAAGCCGTTTTAAATCATCATCGGATTTTTTTATTATGTCTTTGGCATGGGCATAGGAACTGACTTTTTTTAGGTTCGGATGGATTTGATGGCAATATTCGGTCAATTCGATGAGGGTCTCGGATTTGACGACAAACGCGTTGCCGTCTTCGAAAAATATTTTTCGAATTTTATCACCGTACATCTCCTGTGCCTTGCGGATGTCATTCTTGATATCTTCAATGTCTTTCCGCACGGAAAATTTTTTGGTCCGGTACATGGAGCAAAACGTGCACTTATGCGTGCATCCGTTGGTGACGCCTATCAATAAAGCATCCCATTCTGAAGGCGGCCTGAATATGGGTTCCACTAGATTGCCTACAACGTAATTCATTATTTCATCCACTCCTTTTCCTGAAATCTATGTCCATTATAATAGCGTTTGGGCAATCTGCGTTGGCTTTTATTTTATTCCGGAACTATCGTAAAGTACCATAGGTTTCGGAACGTTATTTTGACAAACGCTATAACCGCATCTACGGCGTCCGACCCTATCCTACTTAGACCGCTATTGTCGAACAAAATCTTCCTTGTACCTGCCTGTCCCGTGAAAATCTGCGCAGCAGACCCCGAAGGGGTTTCACTGGGGCGGCAACCCCGCCCTTCGGCGGGGCAGGCTTTGGCAATCGCTCAATTCAGGTTTTTCATGGGTTTTAAATGGGAAATATCAAGATCATGATTTGCCCGTAGCATCCACCCGATCCATGTGTGGCAATTTGCACCAGATAGAGCATTTCGCACCAATTGTATAACTTGCTGATATAAAATGAAATAGTAAATTTCATGAAAATGATGGCGCATTAGGCAACATTTTTACCTATTTTGAGTGATGATTTTTGTTTCACTGATCGATTGTGAGATATGCTTTAAATACAGTTTGTTAAAGGCTATTTGTTGCTTGGGAAAAAAAGTGGCCCCGAATATGCAGTAACAGGGGGGCAAATACACGCTGAAGCAAAATCCCCCAACAATTTTTAGCCAAGGAGATTCGCCATGAAAAGCCAGCCCGCAAAAAAAGCAAGCCGACCCATGGTATATGGAAAAGCCGATGACCAATGTGTCTGGAGCCGTGCCGG
>QMMS01000610.1 GCA_003647375.1 Deltaproteobacteria bacterium | reverse complement strand
TTGTTGTCTTTCGATCAAATCGATCAGGATTTGAACCCCGCGTTCACCCATCTCATATTTTCTCTGACTGACCGTGGTCAACCGGATTTTCGAGTTGGATGAAAATTTTGTATCGTCAAAACCAACAATAGCCAAATCTTCCGGTATATTCAGACCCAATTCACCCGCCGCATCCATGACGCCCAAAGCAATATTGTCACTGGCCGCAAAGATGGCTTCCGGCCGGTTTTTCAGCGTCAACATCTTTTGAGCCGCTTTTTTGCCATGCTCCTTGGTAAAAGGTCCTTGGGAACTGTATTCCTTTTTGAACTTTATGCCGTGATCCAATAACGTTTGTCGATAACTTTTGAAACGCTCCTTACCCGTAGATACGCTGGATTTACCTGCAATAATACCTATTTTTTTGTATCCATTATTAATTAAGTGCTCAACGGCCAGAACTGCTCCTTTTTGATTGTCGACAACCACATAGTTGACATTGTTTTTCTTAACTCTTCTGTTAATAAGAACCACTGGGAAATCCTGATCGACCAGCTCGTCAATAACCGGTTCTTTCAAGAACACGGCAGCAATGATGAATCCGTCAACCCCCACCTCCCTCATGGTTCGCACGCAGGACTCCAGGTTTTTGGCATCGTCATCAGTACTGCTGAAAATAACACTGTACCCCTTTGCGCGCGCCTTATCTTCGATCCCTCTGGATATTTCCGCAAAGAACTGGTTGCCAATGTCAGCTACGATCAAACTGATCAATTTGGATTTTTTCGAGACCAAGGAGCGGGCGATTCTATTGGGCATGTAACCCAACTGACTGGCGATTTTCAGGATTTTTTTTCGGGTTGCTTCCCGGACGCTATGCCTGCTGTTAAGCGCCCGGGATACCGTCATGACCGATACATTGGCTATCTTGGCAATTTCTTTGATGGTAGGCGCTTTTTTTTTCATGAGCAGGGTCTTTTGAATAGCGTACTTTTCTTAATAGATCGCATAAATAATGTTAACGTTAACTTTACGTACTGATAGAATCTTGTCAAGAACTTTTATAAATAAGTCATCCTTTTACAAAGTACAAACTCCTCCCAAACACACTTATAGGGACGGTCGATGAGTCCGGCGCCTAAAGAAAGAAGGTATTCGAGATAAAAGTTCTTGACAAGGTTTTATCAACTTGCAATGTTAACGCTATCATTTTACCTTGATTCCTATAACCCGCGCCATAAAACTAAAAATGCTGGAAGTTGCAGCCTTTTGAAGATGGCTCAACAACTCGGGTATATATCCCGACAAGTGAAAGAAAATGAGGTGCCTGACTCACTATATAGAGATTCAGGTTAGGCTAAGTTAACCCAATTAAAGAAAGGAGAATTGCTATGTTTACAACAAAAAAGCTACTGGTGTTTGCATTGGCGCTGGTGATGGTGTTGGGCTTTTTCGGCCTGGGGACCTCCGTGTATGCGGCAGGGGAAAGATTCGTTCTGGTAAGTCACGCCCCCGATTCAGACTCCTGGTGGAACACAATCAAAAATGCGATCAAGGTAGCTAGTGAGCAGATGGACGTCAAGGTGGAGTATCGCAACCCACCCACGGGCGATCTGGCGGACATGGCCCGGATTGTCGAGCAGGCCGTCGCGTCCAATCCGAATGGTCTGATTGTTACCATCGCTGATTTTGATGTGCTTAGCGGTCCCATCGAAAAAGCGATCAAAAAGGGAATCCCCGTTATTACCATTAACTCCGGCACTCACGAGCAGTCCAGGAAACTGGGTGCGCTGCTGCATGTGGGACAACCGGAGTATGATGCCGGTAAAGGGGCTGGGCTCCGCGCCAAGGACAGCGGTGTTACCAAGTTTTTGTGTGTCAACCACTACATCACCAATCCAGCATCGGTGGAACGTTGCACGGGCTTTGCAGATGGACTCGGCGTGGAGCTGGGCAAGCAAATGATCGATTCGGGCGTCGACCCGGGCGAAATCAAAAACAAAGTAATTGCCTACCTGCGCGCCAACCCCGACACCAACGGCATTCTCACCCTGGGTCCCAACTCGGCCCACCCAACCCTGGCCGCTCTTGATACAATGAAACTTAGCGGCAAGATATTTATGGGTACCTTTGACCTCTCCGGTGAGATCGCCGCCGCCGTCAAGAAGGGAACCATCGCTTTTGCCATTGACCAGCAGCCCTATCTGCAGGGGTATTTGCCGGTGGTGATCCTGACCAACCTGGCCCGTTACGGTGTCGTGCCGGGCAATAACATCAACTCCGGTCCAGGCTTTGTGACCAAAAAGAACATCGCTCTGGTGGAAAAACTGGCCGGTGAGTATAGATAGTTCGTCTTGTAGCAGAGACAGCTGGCAGCGACGCCGGTAAAGCGCGCTGCCAGCCTGCCCTCTTCGTATTTCGAGTTATTATCCATCTTTTGGACACCGGGTTACGGAGGAAAACATGTCCGATACAGAGACGTCTTCCCAAGCTAAGCAGACACCCTTGCCCCAAGAGCACCCTGATGACGCCAACAACGACGAACGCGTAACGGAGACCCCCCGTTGGCGACAGGCGCTGATTAGACCGGAACTAGGGGCTAGTTGTGGGGTTATTCTGGTTTTTATCCTATTCTTTTCCATTGCGCGGGATTCAGGTATGTTCTCCGCAGACGGTATCTTGAACTGGACCACGGTTTCCGCTCAATTCATGATCATCGCCGTCGGTGCCTGCCTGCTCATGATAGCAGGCGAGTTTGATCTGTCGGTCGGGTCCATGATCGGTTTTGCGGGAATCCTCATCGCCATCACCTCGGTCCATTTCGGTTGGCCGGTGTGGTTGAGTATCTTGTTTACTTTTGTCTGCACCCTCGCTCTCGGCGCTGTGAACGGCTATATTGTCATACGCACGGGGCTACCGTC
>QMMS01000609.1 GCA_003647375.1 Deltaproteobacteria bacterium | reverse complement strand
GTCTGTTCGATGTTCATCCTTCATTGGGCTTGCCATGCGGCCGTTTCTTGTGGTAAATACCACTCTGTTTGATCGTACCACTTTGATACGGTCCGGATAGGATTCCAGACCTTTTGAGTAAAAGTATGAAAGTATGTATCTATTTTTAGTGAGACATTTTAACGACATAGACCACATTACGCCCATCGCCTGGAAAATGAAAACAGATGGTTATCCGGTGGCAGTGTATTGTATGAACCCGCGCTATGATATTGCCAACGATTATCGCCTTGAGTTTATGAAAAGCGAGGGGGCTGTGGTCGATTATCTTCACACGGCATATCGACAAGGCGATCCGTTTTATAAATTTCTGCAGCGATTGATGAATAAGAGCTTCGGTAGCCAGGCCAGTGTCAGGGCCCACAATCGCAGGCGTGCCGGCATTTCGTCCAAAGTGTTCGAACAACTGGATAGGATTGCAGGCAAACTCGCCTATAAGCTTATGCGCAAAATGTATTACCATACCGGGTGGGCACGATCTATTTTAGAACAGACCGCGGCGAAAATTGTCTGCTTTGATTACGTCATGCCAAGGCTTTACGTTGTTGATGCTTTTTTGAAGGCCGCAAAAGAAATGTCGGTGCCGACCCTGTCACTGCCGCACGGTATTCAATTATATACAAATGAAGTCACAAAGCCTAAATCGTCGGATGCAAGACGGTTTACCAAATTTAACCGTTTCGACTATATTATTGCACCCAATCAGCTGCGAAAAGAGATTCTCATTCAATCCGGAGTTGCCGGTGAAAAAATTGCTGTGCTCGGCAGCGCCAGATACTGCAGCGAATGGTTGGAACAAAACAAGAAAATTGTGCCCAAAGTTATGAGAAACAATGACAGCAGCTCGGGAAAATTAAAAGTTGTTCTCATGTCATCCAAACCTCAATGCAGCATGGATGTAGTAAGGATGATAAATACATTTGGCATATTGGCCGATCTGGAAGAAATTGAAGCCTGTATAAAACCGCATACCCGGACCGGTGGCAATAAGGATATATTTGACGATATTCAGTTGCCGAATGTCTCTCACGTTCTTACTGCGGAATTATGCGAGTGGGCAGATGTCATGCTGGTCGTGGGTTCAAGCGTCATTACCGAAGCACTGATGAGAGGCAAGCCTGTGCTTTACCTCAAATATTTACATGCGAACACGACGCTGCCCGAAGAAATGGGCGCCTGTTGGATAATACACAACGAGGTTGAATTAAAAGATGCCTTATTGTCCTTGGATACTGACAAAACCCAGGTACCGTATGAGGAGAAAAATATCGCCAAATTCATTTCAGAAATTGTGCACGGCGGTGCCGCCGGCAGCGACGTGCTGGACGACTACGAAAAATTCATCGTCGGCTGTGCATCAAATACCCAACCCGGATCCGGCAGAGGCGGAGAATTGAATAGTGATGTTCGACGTTGAGCGTTCATCTTTTAACCAGTTCGATGTCCATCCTTTATCGGGCTTGCAATGCTGCCGACCTTTGTAGTAAATATCAGTGGTCCATTGTGGATTGTTGTGAAATAATTGTCAATTCGGCCCCAAATTTTGGATCAGGCCTGACGAAGCTGATGCTTTTGTCGTAAATACGCATTTCAAATGGGATCCGGGGACTATAATGCAACCTTGAACCCCTGAACTTTTGAACCCGTGAACGCCCACGAAATGTGAAAGGAAGACCACGTGTTATGATGTCGCAGAAATCTGTTTTATTGATCCCGGTTGAAAACCAGGTACGCGAGCTGGATGCCAAGCTTTTGCTGGCCTGCATCGCGGCAAGACGGGGGCTGCCGTCCATCATCGGAGCCAAGCGGGAGCTGGAAGCGCGCATTGCAAATTTTCCACGCGGCATATACCTCGCCAAGTCCATGCTGCACGGCCACAGCAAGTTTTTGAAACTTGCGCGCAAGCTGGGCCATGAAATCACGGCCTGGGATGAAGATTCACTGGTCCACCTTCCGGCTGAAACCTATTTTTCCCGGAGGCTCTCACCCGTATCCATCGATTGCATGTCCCATCTTTTCGCCTGGGGAGAAGATAACGCCAAGTTGTGGCGCCGGTATCCCGACCTGCCGCCCGGTCTGCCGATCCATATTACCGGCAACCCCCGCAATGATCTGCTGCGCTCTGAGATACAGCCGTATTACGAAAAGGAAGTCAGCCACATCCGGGAAACATACGGAGATTTCATCCTCATCAATACCAATTTCAATCACGTCAACGCTTTTTCTCCCATCCGCAATCTATTCCTGCCGATTGACAATCCAGGGGAAAAACCGAAATTCGGACGGGCCGCCCGGGGTATGCCCCGCGAGTATGCCGAAGGATTGCGCGATCTTAAACAGGCGACTTTCGAACATTTTCAAGAAATGATCCCGGCCCTTGAAAAGGCTTTCCCCAACACCACCATTGTCGTCCGTCCCCACCAGGTAGAAAATCCCGAGATCTATCAACAAATCACTTCAGGCTGTGAGCGGGTGCACGTAATAAACGAGGGAAACGTGGTCCTCTGGCTGATGGCCTGCAAAGTGCTGATTCACAACGGCTGCACCACCAGCGTCGAGGCCTTTGCCATGGGGGTACCGACCGTCAGTTATCGGGCCACCACAAATGACGATTATGACTATGGTTTCTACCGCCTGCCGAATATGCTCAGTCACGAGTGCTTCAATTTCGAAGAATTGCGGCAAACCCTTAAAAATATTCTCTCCGGTGAGCTTGGCGTTGGAAATGGAGGTGAGCGGCAGGCACTCATTGATCACTATCTGGCCGCGCAAAAGGGACCGCTGGCCTGTGAGCGGATCATTGATGTTCTTGAAAAGGCGGCGACCGACCTGCCCAATTTACCAGGGCCACCGCCAGGTGATCATCTGCAG
>QMMS01000608.1 GCA_003647375.1 Deltaproteobacteria bacterium | reverse complement strand
GGAGGGTCGGAATCGACCGGATGAACTCCATCAGGCGCATGATCAGTTCGTCGGCGATGCCGCCAAAATAACCGGCGATGCCGCCCATAAGAATTCCCACGGTAAATGCCAGAAATACACCGATGGCTCCCACCGAGAGGGATATACGGGTGGCATACATCAGGCGGGAAAACACATCCCGCCCCAGTTGATCGGTGCCGAAAAGATTGACAAATCCCTTTTCAGCCCCAAAGAGATGCAGATCGGATTCGAACAGCCCCCAGAACGTATAGGTTTCTCCCCGGGTAAAGAACCGCAGCGGTATCTGTTTGGAGGTGTCCACCACGGCCCTTAACCTGAAGGTAACCGGGTCGCGTTTGTTGGCCCGCTCGTAAATAAAGGGCCGAAGATGAAAATTCCAGTTGTCGTCGAACAGATGGACCCCCATGGGGCGCCCCTGAAAATAGTGGGGATTGCGCCTATGGGATCCGTAAGGAGCAAAGAATTCGGCGAAAAGGGAAATGATTAAAAATATGCCGAGTACGGCGGCTCCCGTCATTGCCATGCGGTGTTTGCCAAACCGCCACCACATCAACTGCCAGTGGGTGGCGATGTCGAGCCGGCGTACTTTTTTGTCATTGGCATCGGTGTGGCGTTCGTTTGACATTTTAGCTTCGGCCCTCCAGACGGATGCGCGGATCCAGAATCATGAGAAGTATATCCGAGATAAAGGTACCGATGATCACCAGGGTGCAGTAGATCAGAATCATGGCACCGGAAAGATACATGTCCTGATTCAACAGCGCATTGATGAACAAAGGCCCGGTGTCCGGCAAGGACAAAACAATACCCACAATGGGCGCTCCAGAAATGATATTAGTCAACTCCCAGCCCAGAGTAGCGACGATGGGGTTGAGGGCCATGCGGACAGGATATTTCATGAGCATGCGGAACTCGGGAACTCCGCCGGCGCGGGCAGCCGTGACGTACATTTTATTGAGTTCATCCAGAAGAGTTGCCCGCATGGTGCGCATCTGGAAGGCCGTGCCGGCCGTGCCAAGGACAATTACAGGTACCCAGAGATGCATGAGCATGTCCCCAAATCTGGCCCAGGTCCAGGCGACGTCTTCGAACTCCGGCGAAAAGAGGCCGCCAACACTCATGCCGAACCATTTTTGACCCAGGTACATCAGGATCAGTGCAAACAGGAAATTTGGCGTTGCCAGGCCGATGTATCCCACCACGGTGGCGGCATGGTCGCCAACCGAGTACTGCCGTACCGCCGAATAAATGCCCAGGGGAACGGCTACGAGATAGGTAAACAGCAATGTGCTAAAAGCCAGGATGAGTGTGAGCGGCAGCCGTTCTGCAATCACATCGGCCACCGGCCGATGGTATTCCCATGAAAATCCCAGATCCCCCCGGACCACGCCGCCGATCCATCTCAGATACTGATGGTAAAAGGGTTGGTCAAGCCCCAGCCTGGCTCGCATCACGTCCAGCTCCTCCTGGGTAATGATGATGCCGCCCTGGGTCTTTTTGCCGGCATAGGCATCAACAAAATCTCCCGGCGGAAGCTGAATAAGGATAAAAGCGACAATGGATATCAACAGGAGGGTGACCACAGTTGCAACGATGCGGCGTGTTACTAAATTGAGCATTTACCGTTTCCCCAACTAAAGTGATTCAGTGCCTGTTCTTTTAAGCGAAAAATTTGCCGGATCCGGTTGAGCCGTAATGACCCTCCCGGATCCGACATCACTTTAGTATCTATTTAAAGTACCACTGGTCAGCACGATAGGGATAAGAGTAACCATAGTAGTAAGTGTTGACGGTCCACTTGGGAATATTGCCCAGTCTGTTTGAAACCACATTTATCAATGGTACGTTGCTCAGGGTGCCGATGACGGACAGATTATCCTGGTTGATCTTGATCATCTCTTTGCCGAGCTCCATATACCTTGGAGATCCGGGCACAAGGGTGACCCATTCGTCTGCAATTTCCCACAGCCGCTTCACCCAGTCCGGCGGTTCCTCGCCGTTCTTACCACCGCTGGTCCTCCAGTCCAGCCATGGAAGTCCCATAATCGGCCAGGCTGAAGAGTATGGAGGAACAAAGTTCTGCGGTTGTGAAAGCAAAGTCGGTTCGTAAGGCGGCATCCATTCACTCGTGATATCCAGTGTGTTGGACTTCTGTTTGTCACGCGTGAGTTGAGTGTTCACTTCCTTGAGAAGAACATTGACACCGACCGACCGCCAGTACTCCGCGATCAAAGCGGGAAACTCGGGTGACCAGACATATTGCAGCGTGTATTCCCACAGCACGGTTAACTGCTTGCCGTCGGATCGTAGACGGATACCATCTTCCCCCCGTTTCAGGCCCATCTCGTCTAAGAGTTTATTGGCGCCCGGGGGATCATATGCGGTCATGAATTTCTTATCTGCCTCGGTCACAAACGGCACATTTTGTGGCAGGGCCTGTTCCGGTGTGCAAAGCCCGAGGAAAAGGGCCTCATTGACTTCATCACGATTAATAGCAAGCGACATGGCATAGCGGAAGCGCACGTCGGCATAGATTTTTCTGAGCACCGGATCCTTATCAGTCTGATTAAAGATAAAGGTGGGGCCCGCCATGCCCGGAGGAAGCTGCAGTGTATAATTCCCCTTGGTTTCATTTTCTTTTAAGGTCGGATAGATGTCCAGCGGCATATTCTGGGATTTCTGATCGACATTGCCGTTCATAATCTCAAGCGGCCACAGCTGCTTTTCGAGAAAGCGTTCATGATGGGTATCAATGTAAGGCAACTGATTGCCGGCCGTATCTATCTTGAAGTAATAGGGGTTGGCGACAAAGACACGGCGTTGGGTGTTGATCTTCGTCATGAGATGGCTTTCAAGGGTGGGCACCTCCAACCCGTGAGGGCTGGCGATAACAG
>QMMS01000607.1 GCA_003647375.1 Deltaproteobacteria bacterium | reverse complement strand
TAACCTTTTTGGCCCCTTTAGTTCTACTTCTGCATCTTTTGAATCATGCGAGTGGTGGCGGATACGCACGTTGCCACGTTTTCAATAATATTTTTAAATGTTGGTGAAATGTTGTCATATTCCTGCTGAAATACACCCGCATCCATGGATACGATTTTCAGATCCTTCGACGCCAGGACAGAGGCATTTTCAGGTTCGTGCCCCATGTCGAAGAATGGAAAATCGCCGAAATAATCGTCCTTGCTCAGGCTTACCAACGGCAGGTAACGGTCTTTTTCCTGTTGAACGATATGAACGTGTCCCTGCTGGATTCGAAACAGTTTTTTCCCTGTCTCGCCCTGGCGCATGACCTTTTGCTTATCCTTGATGAAGCTCTCTATGTTGATGCTTTGGGTGTGGTATTCCGCGGCCCTGTTACTCAGCTGCTTCATGCGTTTGTCTATACTCATGATCGTGGCGCGAAAATCAGCTGACATCTTGGCGTATTCCTGTGATAAACGCTGTGTATCCAGAACCCCGAGTTGCACATTGCCCAGAGATCTTGCCGTAGCGCTACGGGTATGGTCTTTGACGAGAAAGGATGACAAGCTTCCGACGAAAGATCCGTTGCTTATCTGCAAAATGCTCAGGGGGCCTTTGGGGGTTTCCTTCAGTATTTCGATTACACCCTCCAGAATGACCCATATCCAGTTGCCGTGTTTACCCTCCTCGATAATGGTTTCACCATCATAAAAGTCTTCTTCGTCCACCACATACATGTAGTCCACCATCGGGCCATTGACCCTCGGATTGCCGGACTCGTCAGTTTTTTCTTTCTTCCCTTCCTGATCGGAGGGGGTTGGCCCCAGTCTCACAATATCGCCGTCATCGAGCATTTTAAGGCTGTCGAGAATAATACCCATGCGGCTACGGTTGATCACCTTCTCCACGGAAGCGCGTTCTTCGCTGAATTCGAATGTGCCTTCGGTCCATCCGAACAGGGCATACAGGCCGTCCAGACCTGCCAGGGTACCGTCAGACGCATTGACAGGGTTGCCGTTTTCAAAATACACGATTCCCGGCTCAGACATGTAAAGGCTGTAAATTCTGAGAATACCGGAACTGCCGTTGCTGCCCAGCAACTGCATGATATCCCCTATACTGAGGAATTTAAGATTGCCTTCTATAACCGAGCTATTCTTCATGGGATTACTATTGTGCCCATTTCAACTCTCTTTGAAGGGACTTCAAGGTCAATTTCGTGCATTCTTTGAGGGCCACGCCGACACCGTCGCCTTTTAAGGCGCTGCCGGGAAATGAAGGAACCTTCAGCTGCCTGTTCAAATCTTGATCCATCTGTTCTATGGACATTAGCGGGATGCCCTGTTCTCCAAGGTCGCGTTTGTTGTACTGCAACACCAGCGGTACCTTGAAAATATTCAACCCGTATTCTTTGAGGTTCGCCTGTAAGTCTTTCAATGAGAGCATATTTTTTTCACGCCGCACTTCCAGCGAATCTGCCACAAAAACGATGCCGTCAACCCCTCTCAAGACCAGTTTCCGCGTTGAACTGTATTGCACCTGCCCCGGAACCGTATAGAGTTGAACTTTAATTTCACACCCTTTTATCTTACCGAGGCCCATGGGTAGAAAGTCGAAAAACAAGGTCCTGTCACCCTCGGTGTTGATGGAAACCATTTCACCGGTGATCTGTTTCCTGAACGTTTTGAATATATACTCCAGGTTGGTTGTTTTGCCACCCCTCCCGGGACCGTAGTATACAACTTTGCATTCTATCTCACGTTTTTTCAAATTGAATATAGCCATTCAGCCTGACTCCAATTGAATAATTAAAATATTTTCAGGTACTGGTTATTTTAATGTCCAGACAGTAATCTCCCTGTTTCGGCCCGGATTGAATTTCCGATTTGGCGGCAACCAACCCGGAGCCGTTAAAGATGGCGATAGGAGAGTAGAACTGAAGATCCTCTAATTCATTGTTGACTTCCAGATGTTCAATCATCTTGCCGTCTCTTTTGGAAATGATGAGACTGAGAAGGTTTCCGGATTGGAAATTCACGTCAAATTCGACCACCTTCCCCTTGCCGGGCCCACTATCCAGGTAGATGCCGATGGCGCTGATATCAATGAACTCCTCTTCCTTCTTTTCTTCGACAACCGCCTTGGCTTTCGTCCCGATCACCGTGAGTTTTCTGTCCACACCTTTGTTTTCTAACACCTGCTCCATGAAAACGCGCAGTTTTTCCAGTTGGTCAGCGGAAAACGTGTCCCCTTTGGCCCATTTTTCATATATGTCGGCAGCCTTTTCTTCGGAAGAAAGGGCGATGTGACAGCGCAGAATGTTTTTTGCAGCCACGACACGATGCGCCTCATTTGAAAGCAAGTTGTCGAATTCCGCCAGCGCCCTCTCAAACTGTCCGAATTTGGCCAAGGCCAGGGCACCCTCAAGTGCCGCCTCCTCTTCACTCTCCTCTTGAGAAAAGGAAAACAGTTGCTGAATCAGATCCTGCGCTCTTGAAGACAGTTCCGGGGAGGACGGCCCCTTCTCTACCTTTTGCGTATCCACCTCCAGCAAGTTGATCTTTTTGGCAAGACCGGCAAGCAGTTTTTGTTTATTTTTAATTTTAGGATTATTACGAACAAGATCGGAAACCTCATCGTATTTTAACCTGGCTTCATTCAACAAGCCTTGTCCCTTATAGAGTTCGGCTTCCTGCAGAAGCCGCTTAATGTTCTCTTTCTCACCCATCTTCATCCCCGTAACTGAGGCTCATTACCAAATAATATATGCTGAATTGTATTAAAACAATGCGGTTGATATATCAAACTCTTTTATTCCAAACTATTTCTCTATCCTGTTTTTATATAAAAAGTCAATATGCTAGACAAATCTTGCCCTGATTTTCTGTTGACACCCAT
>QMMS01000606.1 GCA_003647375.1 Deltaproteobacteria bacterium | reverse complement strand
TTTTTTAAGATGCTTACCTACTGTTTTTTCATAAGCAGCTTTACCGCCATCTTTAGCTTTGTCATCCCTGAATTTATAAGGAGCATTAATTGCTTTTCCAAATCTTTCTTCCGGAGTACCCGCCACCACTTCAGTAACTTTATCAGTTGCCTTTTTAACTTTGGGAACTGCTTTTTTACCCAGGTCAGCACCTGTTTTAACTATGTTAGACACAGCAGATATACCACCTCCGGTACCTGCACCAGCCGCACCACCTAAACCTGCTCCAGTACCAACATTTTCAGTAAGTTCCTGCTCTGGATTTACAACTATTTTTTCAGCAACATTTTGTGCAAGCTGACCACCACCCTCTTGACCAATTTCTTCAAGAGTTTCTTTTGCTGTTGTCTTGGCTGTGTCAGCAGCTCTTTTACCTACAGATTTAGCAAAACCCAATCCAGTATTATCAATATTTAATATCTTACCCTCGGCTTTACCTGCTCCGGTTGCTTTAGAAGATAATGCAGAGGTAACACTAGCAACTGCGGCAGTAATATTAAAACCACTATCAGCTACCATTCTATGAGCATCATTATGATTTAAACCAGAAGCTCTTAATGATTTATAGTAATCAGAAGTTTCGGTTAATTGAGCCTCAGTAAGGCCCATTATCTCACCTTGTTTCTCAACCGCATTTATCATACTTTCTGTAGCAGCAGCAGTAGATACACCCGCTTTAGTTGCTGCGTTATCAATGGCCTCTTTACCTTCTTTAGATACTAAATACTTAGCTGACTGTGCCTTAGTCATGCCTTTTGTTGCATTGGCAATAGTACTATTAATTACTGATTTACCTACCACACCACCAGTAAGCATCTGAGGAGCTGACTCAACAATCATATCCATAGTAGCTAATGGGTGGTCAATACCCGCTTTTAAACCTTCTTTAATAGACAAACCTAAATCAGCAACTTCAGCACCTAAAGAGGTTAAAGTACCATCATCTATCCATTTTTGTTTACGGGCATCAGAACCTTCATTCCATTTAGCTAATTGCTCACCTTGCTTTTTATGAGACAATTTAGTTTGTGCTGATTGTAAATTATCATCAATAACTTCTTTAGTTTGTTTAAAATTATCTGAAAGTCCGGTTACTTCATCTAAAGTAGGCATTTTAAAATCTTCAGGAAGTATTTTTTTATTCATTAACTTATTAGCTAATTTGGCTACATTTCTTGCTGCATCTACTTTTTCAGTTATAGGATTAAATCTACTAAATAAATCAGCAACACCAAAAGCTGTTTGCCCGGTAGTTACAATACCTTTAGTAATACCACCGGCTAAATCAGAAGCTATTTCTGCATTGGTTCGAGGAGTATTTTCAATAATTCTTTCCTGACCTGCAGGAGTGGCATCAAATGCTTTTCTACCTTCACGATTATATTGGGAATCATAATTAACATTTAAATCTGGGGTATTAAGAGCCTTACTGAGTGTTTTACCGGTAATAGGATTACGAAAGTCCTTTACAGGACGATTACCCGCCATTCTGCCTGTATCTAAAGCTTCCACTACAGGCATACCAGATTCACTCTGATTTGGCCTTACTGGGCCTTGTGTAGTGCCATCGGTGAAGAAGTTCTCCTGGCCTTCAAATAAAATATCAGAAGCTGTATTACGGTCTTGTTTACCCAAAGAAACAATATCATCTATTGTTACATCTTCAGGAGATTTATCTAATCGTTTACCTGCTAATATTTTTGTTGTGCTAAAGAATTCTTAGCATTATCGGTATCTCTTGGTTGTTTTGTTTTAGGGTCAATATACCTAAAATCTGAAGATTCTAATGCGTCTAAACTAAATTCTTTCTCATTAGTACCTAAACGATTTTTATTATAGGTATCAAAGTCATTAAGTAAAGCATCATTAAGCTGTTCTGCTGCCCACTCAGGACTTAAAGCAGCTTTCTTATCAGCACTGGCTTTAAGTACTGATTTTTTCTTTTCAGTAGAAACATCCACAGGATTAGCAAGATTAAATAAACTATAAGCCATATGTAAAAATCTCTTTTATTATTTGTAAGGGTCAGCATCAATGTATTGGTCTACATTCTGGTATTCTACGCCACCACCAAAAATACTATTCTCTTCATCAGCAGCTTTAACTGAAATTCTGTTGACATAATTACTTAACTCTTTACCTGTTAAATTAGGATACTTACCTTTAACTCGGTCAAGAATTAACTGGCCTTTAGCCATTTTATTTTCTTTTTCACCTACAGCCCATAAAGTACCATCAGTATCTTTAAATTGTTTACTGGCATTATTTACAATACCTGAGTCAGAATAATTATCTCCTTTACCTTTACTGGGAGAAAATACTTTATTAAAAGTAAGGTTACCCTGTTCATTTACACTGGCTTGTCTACCTTCTTGGGCTGCAGCCTTAACAATTTCTTCTCTGGCTTTATTTTGTAAATCAGTTTTAACTTTAGCATCAGAAGCTGCTTTAACCTGTTCATTAGTTTTTAAATTATTTAATTGATTAACATAATTAAAACCTTGTTCCTGATACGGGGCATATTCCGGTTTTTCATTTAATAAAGAAGCAGTAGCCAAACTTAATAAATCGGTATTAGTTCTATTTGGATTAGCACTCTTTAATTTACCAAATCTTTCTGATAACTCATTTTGATAACTTTTACCTAACTGGGTTTCTTTAGCTTCTTTGGCTCTTTGATTAAATAATTGATTTGCACTATTAGTTTGAGCTGTTCTCTGAGCTTGCTGTGAAGCAAATAATGCAGGAGCTTGTTCAGCATCAACTAAACCTTTAGCTATTTCTTGATTAGTCTTATTTAATTGAGTTTGTTTAGTATTCTGATTTAAATCAAATTCAGCTTGTCTATTTTCAGCATTAAATAAACCTTTAGCTATTTCTTGAT
>QMMS01000605.1 GCA_003647375.1 Deltaproteobacteria bacterium | reverse complement strand
GGTTGAGATTGTGAGCAGGCAGCAACGATTATGAGCCCTATAATACAGTAAAATAAATGTGTCCGGGATCGCTTTCTTTTCATGATTTGTCCTTTTACCTTAATAAAATCGTGGTGCAATTTTATTTAACGCGACAGTGTCGCTTATTTTTCGCTTTGCTCATCCGATATAAATTTCAATCGAGCAAGAAACAATAATTTTAGAATTATTGGGGAATTGCTTAAAAGCACATTGCCATGAGAATATCAACACAACAAAAAGGATTAGACGATGGTCAAATCCTTTTTTGATCTATCAGCACC
Organism: Deltaproteobacteria bacterium; assembly: GCA_003647375.1. Next base: position 2,651 of record QMMS01000605.1, on the reverse strand, counting down.
AAAGCACATGCTATGGTGAAACTTGGCAATCCCTAGGTTGACACCCCCTACGGCCATGGTATCTTTATTCCATGATTGTGAACGAATCTTAAGGAGGTAAAAATGGGCATTAAACTAAACGAAGTGGACAAGGTGGAAGTGTTGACGCTGCAGGACAACTATATCGACCTGGTTGCCCGGGACAGCAACGAGGTGGTGCAGCGGGCCAACCCGTTGAAGGGTAACGAACTTGGCAACAGTATTCGTGCAGAACACGGATTTTCCACGTGGATCACTATCACAAAAAATGGGACATCCCGTTATATGTTGTTTGATTTTGGTTTTTCAGAAGACGGTGCTGCTTTGAATGCCAAGGCTTTGAACGCTGATCTTTCTCAGGTAGAGGCGTTGGTTCTTTCCCACGGTCATCTGGATCATCTGGGGGGGCTTGAAAACCTGGTTGCAGCAGTGGGGAAAAAAGATCTGGATCTGGTGGTACATCCAGGTGTTTTTGTCAAACCCCGTTATCGAAAGATTACCGAAGACTTTCGCGTAATTGTGCCATCATTATCCCGGGAAAAGTCAGACAAGGCCGGCGTAAATATTGTCGAAACTCAAGAACCCTATCTGTTGCTGGATGGTGATGGGCTTTTTCTGGGAGAAATACCGAGGGTTACCGATTTTGAAAAAGGTGCACCCGACATGTTTTACCAGGTGGATGGCGAGGAGAAGCATGATTCGTTTCACGATGACTCGGGAATTGCTTTCAATATCAAAGAAAAGGGGCTGGTGGTCATTTCCGGCTGTGCCCATGCGGGTATCGTAAATACGGTTAAATATGCACAGATGGTGACAGGTGTAACGAACGTATGGGCCGTCATGGGCGGGTTTCATTTGTCCGGGGCTGATTTTGACGGTGTCATATCTCCCACCACTGGGGGTTTAAAGGAGATAAATCCCCATTATGTCATACCTACCCATTGCACGGGCCGCGATGCTGTGATGCATATAGAAAGGGAGATGCCGGATGCGTTTTTGTTGAATATGTCGGGGACAAAAATGACATTTGCCTAAAAGCGATAAGCGATAAGCAGCTTATCACTTTTAGTTTTAGGTATTAGGTTTTAAGTTTTAGGTTCAGCTAAGAGCCAGGCACAAACAGCAGTTGTGTATAACGAGGGACCACCCATCGACTTTAGTGTATTCTTTTTGGTCAGACCTGTAAAGCTTACAACTTATTATTGACAGACCCGGTTATTATGCATATTCATATCTGCTATAATTTGAATTGAAAAAAAGAGAAAGAAAATATGAAAATTGCTTTTGCAACGCAGGAAAATAATGGATTAAAAAGGGATAGATGATGTCTGGGGAAATTATTGAAACTACTGCCTCTTCCAATGGCGTCAAAGAAATGTTGTCAAACGCAGGGTATTCTGACAAAGCGATTCAATATTACCTGGAAAAACCCTATATGGGTTCCCTTCCGGATGCGGACCAGGTTTCTGAAATGACCGGCAGTTGTGGCGATACCATGGCTGTGTATCTCAAAGTGGCCGATGGAAAGGTTATGGATGTCCGGTATCAGGTGATGGGTTGTGCAGGAGCCGTGTCCGCCGCCATGGCAGCGGTAGATCTGGTCAAAGGAAAAAAAATCGAAGTTGCGCGGAATCTTGAAGACGGTGATATCTTTCGCGTTCTGCAGGACATCCCGGTCAAAAAGCATCACTGTATCCAGCTGGCCGTCAAGGCGCTCCACAAAGCAATTGATGCATATCAACAGAAGCACCCTGTTTCTTGAAAATTGAAAAGCTCAATAACATATTTTATTCCGTAATTTAAAACCTGGTCCTTTGGGCCAGGTCAGAAATATCTGGCTATGCTGGTGGCGGTAGTTACTTAAATCCGAAGCACGAAATTCGAAATCCTAAACGGTTCGACAGGCTCACCGCCCTGAGCAACGTCGAAGGGCAATACCGAATGATCCAAATTCGAATGATCAAAACAAGACCTTAAAGATACAAGTTTAAGCACTATGTTTGAATCATTTGAGCATTTGATTTTTGGATTTGTTTTGTATTTCGATATTCGGATTTAGAATTTATCACACGCTGAATGTGTATAACATTAACTCTTATAGGGTTGAATCAGTGCCGGGCCCTTTGGACCCGGGATTTACTTTTTGATGCCAATAGTAGGGTAAATATATACCTACAAGGGAGAGTGAATATGCCTATCTTCGAATATGTATGCAGTGATTGCGGCCAAACCAGCGAAATCCTTCTTACCTCCACCACCGATCGTGTGAAATGTACATCCTGCGGCAGCCGCAAACTTAAAAAGCTGTTCTCCGCTCATGCGGCCGTATCCGGATCGTCGGCATCACACATGCCCGGTCCCGGGGACACCGCCTGCTGCGGATCATCACCGGGCCAGGCGAATTGTGCCGGACCGGGGAGTTGCTGCGGTAAAAATCATTAACTTTAGCGAAGCGACATCCGAATTCTTCTGCCTCCTGCCTCCTGCCTCCTGCCTCCTGCCTTCTGGCTTCTGACTTCTGACTCCTGGAGTTGCTATCCGGCTAATCCGGACTTGCGAAAATGGACAACAGAGTCGGTGGAGTAAACGGCGAGGGCTGCCCAGATCAGGGCAAAGCTGATAAGCTGCTCCGT
>QMMS01000604.1 GCA_003647375.1 Deltaproteobacteria bacterium | reverse complement strand
ATATCCCAGACAACGACAGCACGAAAGGTGAAGTCAGGACGCTGATGTATTACAACTCAGTAGTCGCTGGCGGTATCCAAGATTTCTATTTCGCCGCGACTAGCAAAGGTATTTACGACATCACCGCAGGCGGTGCAGGCCCGCACACTGAGGTTTTAGCGTGGCCGAATACCGGCGGAAAGGCTGGCTGGTGTAGCGTCGTGAATTACACCTTGGTGGACGGTACGCATAACCTGCTGGTGTGCGACGAAGATAATGGTTACTACATATTTGACGGCACAACATGGGAGGCAGGTACGTTTACTGGCAATCCTAAACCTTTAGCCGCTGATCTTGTCCACATTACAGAGTGGCAGGGGCGTATCTGGTTTGTCGAGCGTAACACTGCGCGCGCATGGTTCCTTGATCCGCTTGCGCTAACAGGCGATATCACACCATTTGATGTAGGTAGCAGGTTTAAACGCGGTGGTCACTTAGTCCAGAATACCACATGGACGCTGGACGATGGCGCGGGGATGGACGACAGGTTTGTGATGATATCCTCCTCTGGTGACTTGCTGGTGTGGACAGGTGTAAACCCCACCACATCTGACGACATGGTATTGCAGGGCCGCTGGGTAGTTGGTGCAGTACCGGAAGGTCGGAGAGTAATGTCCGACTGGGGTGGTGACGTTGCCATCCTTTCGACCAATGGTTTACTTACCGTGTCCAGCCTATTGACTACCGGCAAACCCCTCGCGGCAGACGCATACCTCAGTTACAACATCTCGCGCTATGTTCGTTCAGAGATGGCAAAGACATTGAACGAATTTGGCTGGTCGATAGAGATTGTCCCGTCTGAGGGTGTGGCGGTCATTACCGTACCCCAACCGTTAAAAACCTCACGCGACCCAGTACAGTTTGTGGTGAATACGACGACGAATGCGTGGTGCATGTTCCGCGATTTGGACATGGTGTGCCAGAACAAAAATAACAAAGGCTACTTTTTTGGTACCCACGATGGCCGCGTTATGATGACGGATGGTGAGGTTGATAATGCGAATTTGGCGGGTACCTCTGCTCAACCTATTAAGTTCAGCATGTTGTCTCACTACTCCGACCTTGGCAGCCCCGCCACATGGAAGCGCCCGCAGTTCGTGCGCCCATCATGGTTAGCGAACAGCGAGCCAACTTACGCGGTACAGGTGCGGTTCGATTACGATATCAACGAGATTGCGACGATACCTCCACATATCCCGAGCGAGTTGGCGGTGTGGGATACGGCCATATGGGATGCCGATAGTTGGGGAGGCTCTGCACAGAGTTTTCTTGAGACGGTCGGACAGACCGGCATGGGCAGAACATTGGCTTTAGCAATTCGTGGCGAGTCAACAGTGGCCACTTCCTACCTTGGTGCCGATGTTATGGTCGATCAAGGGGGTATACTGTGAATTTTGTACCCTTCAACTATGAAGACCACGGCGAGTACGTTAAAAAAATGACCCGCGCGGTGTACTGTCAGGACACTAAAGGTATCGTTGCCATGAAAGACGGCGAACCTGTCGGTGTCATGCTTTGTGATATGTGGACGCATAACTCAGTACAGGCGCATATCGGGCTATCAACGCCGATGTGTTTAAAGCACGGCATGTTAGAAGAATTTTTTAACTGGGTATTTAATGTTTGTGACAGAAATCAAATATTAGGTCTTTTACCGTCAAATAACCTAAAATCTATCAAGCTGGTTAAACACCTTGGGTTCACAGAGCTAACGCGGCTGCCAGATGCCGTGAATTTTGGCATAGATTACGTCGTATTCAGAATGTTTAAAGACGAATGCAGTTACATAAAACAGTTAGAGGAGGCCGCATAAAATGGGTAAAGATGATGATCCGCCACCAGCCCCGGACTATACGGGCGCGGCAGAAGCAACAGCAGAAGGTTCCCGTGAGGCCGCTGCGTTACAGACTTATGCTAACCGCGTAAACCAATATACGCCGTGGGGTTCGACAACTTACGACTCCTATCAAGATTACGACCCTGCTACTAATCAGGACGTAACTCGGTGGAACCAGACAACCAATGTCACTGGTGACGCACAGCGCGCGTTAGAGGCCCAAGAGGGGTTAATGGCCGAGCGCTCCGAGTTGGGCGAGTCTATGATGGGCCGCGCTAAAGACGAGTTCGGTGATCCAATGGATTGGGATGCGTTGCAGGCATACGGTTCAGTCCCCGGCGGCGGTATGGACGCCAGACAAAAGGCAGAAGACGCGCTTTATGGTCGTGCTACATCACGTTTAAACCCCCAGTGGGAACAACGTATGGACGACAAGAAAGCTGAGATGGTGGCGCAAGGATTACGCCCCGGCGATGCGGCCTATGATCGTGAAATGGAAAACCTCGGCAGAGAGCGTACCGATGCGTACCAGCAAGCACAGTACGCGGCTACTTCGGGCGGAGGTCAGGAAGCGTCTGCACAGCAAGGTCGAGAACTGACAGAAGCTAACTATGCTAACCAGCTACGTGCGGCACAGGTTGCAGAAACAGGCATCCAGCGTGGTCTAAGTTTAAACGAGATAAACGCGCTTATTTCTGGCCAGCAGGTAGCGATGCCCTCTGCGCCTACGTTTGCCACGGCAGGCGCTTCGCAAGGGGCAGACTATCTCGGCGCGGCGCAGTCGCAGTACGGCGCTGGTATGGATGCGTACAACGCGGATCAGGCACAGCAGCAGGGTATGATGTCTGGACTTGGTAGCCTCGCTTCAACAGGAATGATGGCGATGGCGATGTCTGATCGCCGGTTGAAGAACAACGTAAAACGTATTGGTACTTTTAAAGGGTACCCGTTTTATAGTTTTAACTACGTATGGGGTGAACCAGCGGTCGGTGTAATGGCAGACGAAGTTAATAGCGATGCTGTGTTTACACACCCTAGCGGGTATAAAATGGTTAATTATGGAGGTATAGCTTAATGGCT
>QMMS01000603.1 GCA_003647375.1 Deltaproteobacteria bacterium | reverse complement strand
ATGTACTTTGGCCCTAAACTTGGTGATTTGAAACCTGATTGCCGGATAGATGAATTAAATGCCTTTCGACCATCTGAGCGTCGGGCTGTCTTTGGTATGGAAATGGGACCAAGTGAGGTTAGCTCAATTGCGTGTTCGGGAATGAACGGCGTTTCCGTGATTTCTGCCCCTTGGATTCGATCCACTCTATATGACCGCCATTCCTTTGATTCATGCCTTAAAGCATACAGTATTATATTCCCTTCATTTGTGCGACGCAGGGAATAGGGTTCTATCAGGCAATATTTGTTCTGATAATATAGGTTAACGCAGAGCCTGTTGGCTGCAGCAAAACGAATTCGCTCAATAGGGGTGTTTGTATGCCATGCTTGGGCCATGGCAGGTGGACGCCAGGTGTTGTCAATTGACACCCTTCCGGTCGGTATGGCTTGTCTAACTATTTTAGTTGCCTTACCATGCAGCCAATCCATAACTTTAGGCAGATCTTGCCAGAATTGATTAAAAGGTGGTAACGCCGGCAGTTGATGCGCCAGCATGTTTTTCCATTCCGATTCCAACTCGTCTTGTTCAGAACGGTCTCTGAATGTGTCCATAGTAGGAACCGGGATTTGCTTAAAGGTGCATTTTTTCTCCAAGGTGCTGAAAATAAGAGACCGATTTGGGTCAAGTTCATCATGTCTAAACAAATGGACCACATCATAGAGGTCCCTGGGGCGCTTACGTTCTGCCAATGCTCTGATTTTTTCTGCAAATACTTCCTCAAAGCAGTAGCTTTTGATTTGAATTCCGTTATCAGACAAATCAGAGTACGGATGATAGACATCCCTTATCACCGGATCAAGAGCAAGAACTTCATCAGCGGTTAAATCGAGCTTGATCCTCGGCAGATCACCTCTTGGCTGCAAGGGGCCACGATATCCAATTCTTCCCTGGGCAGACATGAATCCTCGCTTGTTGCGATATACATCAAAACGAATAAGATCCTGTGGGATTTCGATACCTGTTTCCTCATAGACCCATTGTGCGATTTCCTGTAAGCATGATACGAGAAATTCCTGATTCAGATGGATTTCTTTTGTAAGAGTAAAGTCTAAATCCTCTGAAAAACGGTAAGTTTCAAAAAAGCACTTTTTCAAGCAGGTCCCGCCCTTGAAAACCCAACTGGATCCGAGGTCAGGGTGATTGAATATCCCAGCCAGTACCCAACCCAGAACATAATCTTTTTCAACAATATTTGCCCTGAGCCCGAATTCTCTTGAAAATTCCATTATTTCTGATCTGTCTATCAACCAGCTATCTCCTTTTCCAGTTTTCAGGTACCCACAATCGCCATCGGGTAATCAGCTTTATGTTGTTCAAATTTGGATCCAGTTTGGCATTTCCCGCAGTAAGCCGCTGATAGCAATTTTCAATTGCTGTGGTTTCTTGGGGGGCAAATTTTTCAAGTAAAAAGCCAAGGCGCTTGAATATCGCGCCGTTCCCCAGCCGTTCTCCATATTGAATTAACAGCTCAAGATTCTTATTTTTTGATTTTAAATAGTTTCCCACCATTTCATTTACTGAGCGGATTCCGCCACCTAATCCAGGGTCCACCAGCATATCGAGTATCGTACGGGTAGGATCGGATACCGATATTTTAACCTGTCCCCTCCAGACAGGTTTAAGACCAAACATCGCTTTTTCAGATATTGTGCGGAGCATAAACACAGTGCCTTTAATATCAAGATTGCGATTTCTTGGCTTTTGACAGGTCATTACCAATATCGTACTAAAAATCTGTTCGGTAAGATCAAGATACTCAGCAGCACTCCAACCCCCGATATAACAGGGTGAAAATAGACGATCAGCAACCAGCCAAGGATCTTCAAGTGGGACATCCGTTGTCAGGGAATCCAAAGGAACAGGGACATAAAGCCCTCTACGAACCCGAGACATCCAACCCTTTTTAGTCCATCTGGAAAGCATTTTAGCAGCATTCGTAGCATCGACATCTAAAATATTCGCCGTATCCGCAACAGAGATAGTGCCTTTTGTATTGCGAAGTATTGCAGTCAGTCTTTCCCGGTCAGTTTTTCCGATGCCTGTCAACTCTGTCATGGTATATCCAAAGCGCTTTAATTCATTTAATAGGTGAATATTTGCATATAGTATATATTTTTCTGTCAATCAATACATATCTTTTGCGCCATAATTCAATTAAACAGTGAATTATATCGCATACAATATACTAACAGGGCAATTCGGCTAATATTTGAATTATACCTGTCGATTCTTGAGCGTTTGAATCAACCAAATTAAACTAACAGCGATCAAGCAATCTTAAAGTTGTAACGTCTTGAATTAAAAACGATTAAAAAATGATATTGTTGATAATGTTCGGCTCCAGTCAAACAACAGTCAAACAAATATTACTTGAATATAACTTTATTTGATAATAATATAATCAAATACAATACGAAGTCAGAATCAAAATTGAGGTGTATTATGTTGGCTCTCGTGAAAAAGCCCCGTATTGAAATATCGCTCCAAGGTGAGCGTGTTGACGAGCTTATCGAATGGATTAGTAAAAAATTCGAAGTGAGCATTCTCACTTCAGATAATGCTGATAGTGTTGCGATTGAGGATACCGATTTTTGGAAAGAGATGCAGTCAAATAGAATTGGCAATCTTCTTTCAGCAGCCAGACTTAAGGCGGGTCTGTCGCAATCTCAGCTCGCCGAGAAGCTTGGCATCCGTCAGAATATGGTCAGTGACTATGAAAGGGGCAAGCGTCGGCTTTCCCCATCGATGGCCAAACGTATTGCCAAGACGCTCAAAATTAAAGTTGATAGAATTTCATAGTGCGAACATCGCGCTGTAGGGGCAGGCCTTGTGCCTGCCCGTTTTGACGAATTGCCGACGGTCTTTCGGGTACCCACAAGGGGCACCCCTACAATGGCAATGATACAATGGATGTGAT
>QMMS01000602.1 GCA_003647375.1 Deltaproteobacteria bacterium | reverse complement strand
GGTCACTTACCGCGAATGTCGGTACATCGTTAGCAGCCGCGAAGGATGCAGAGTCAACGATATAAACCTCAGACTCAACAATGTTGGCAGAGATGATAACCGGAACACTCAGCAACATACCGCGTGAAATCTCATCACGAAATACGAAGTCACCGCCAGCGTTGGTGATGGTGGACAGACCCAGCTTCCGATTAGGATGCATCATCAAAACAGGCTTGGCAGCGAGGTTTGAAGTATTCATCGCAGTGAACAGCACCTTGAGATCGGTGATAACGTCAGCGGCTGTATCACCAGCGGAGGTCGTAAGAGACACACCGTTAAGCAGGCCGGCAGGACGTACACCAGTTACGAGTGCAGAGGCATCAGTCAACGCGCTATCAAGTGCAACTGACGTGTCATCAAGAATACCCTGACGGACGATTGCTTCAATGGATGGCGTGGACTGCTCAAGGATTTCCTGAGTGTAAGTAGAAATAACCGCAGCTTTATATCTTGCCAAAGTTTGTGAACCAAGGCTCAGACGCTTCACGGGGATTACGCCGCCTTCACCAACAAATGAACCACTCAGGTCATTGGTTGCCGACTTAGCAGTATCACGACTTGGGATGGTAATGGTGCCAGCACCGTTGAACTCAAGAGGCATACCGTATGAGCGGAGTGCCGCGTATACAGATACAGGTTCAAGGTCAACCAGGAAGGCGTGGAGGTCATCACGAACTAACTGTGATGCCCAGCCGTCAAGGGTTGTGGTTGCAGGAACGACAGCCGTCTTACTCAGCATTTCTGCTACAGGCATGATGCGCTCGTCTTTGGGGTATACCGTCTTGATGATTTCAGACTGGTGTACGCCTTTAACCTTAGCGAGCAACTTGGCGGTTGCTACCTTGGCAAACAAATCACCGCCTTTCTCTTTGTGAACTGGGTCAGCAGGAGCCTTGTAGTTAGGCTTGGCTGGGATTGCCTTGGCAGCAATGGTTGCCTCAATCTTCTCAAGGCTTGCAATGGACTTGTCGATTGCTTCCATTTCGTCAGACAGTGTATCAATCTCAAGAGTTTCCTCATCAGACAGTTCAGCGTCATCAGCTTCAGCAATGGTTTTCAGTTCAGTGAGTCTATCCCTGATTTGGATAGTGCGTTCTTTCTTAGCAGTAATCTTATCTGCAATTTTCATTGGAACTACCTCTTTGGGTTTGTGGGCAACCGGCTTTGCAGCAGTCCCAAGTGTTTTGTTTATCCTCGCTATAGGCGCAGCATTCTGACCAGGGCTAGTGAAGATATGATGGAAATCCTTCTCTGCAAGACCACACGACTTGGCGCAAGCCACAGCGTTTGGGTTAGCAGGAACGGATACTAGGCTACATTCGTGTAGCTGTTGTTCAGTGAACTGGTAGCCGAGGAAGTTACCCTGCTTGTCAGTCCGTTCAACCATCTCGTCAGGTACAAAACCGACAGAGACAGATTTGAGAATACGTTGGTCAACCAGTGCGCGGATGGTATCAATCTCTGCGCTTGTGCCTTGCTTGGCAAGTGTCAGGGTTCCCGTAAGAGCCTTGCCTTCAACCTTGACGTTATCCCATGTGCCAATAGGGGTTTGACTGTCATGCCCCCACAACGCAATCGGATTCTTGTTAAAATCGGTCAAGTCCCAGCCCTTAGCCAATATCACATCGCCCATACGGTCTACAGACTCGTCGGACATTATGAACTTGAGCGGGTCATCAGGGGATTGAATGCCCTTGGTGAATTTAATATCCATAGATTTTCTCTCGCATACGGACGCAGAGACGCCATCGGGGAAGTTATCATTGATGAATCCCCACGTATCTTCTTTGCCTTCGGATGGGTCGAACTGAGCGTGTATGTGGTGTGTTAGTACACCATCGTCATCAATTCGACTACGGTAAACGTCTGTGCTGAAGTCATGGCCTGAACACCATGATGCAGCTTCTGAGCGTGTGTATAGTTCTGACTTGTGCCATATCGACTGGATGACGATAGACTTATTTCTTTGATTCTCCACTGTCAGGTACGTTGCCGGTATTACCGCGCTTGGGCGAACCGTGGCCTGGTCTGGATTGTTTTTCTGGGCGCTTGCGAACGTACATCACAATACCTTGAGTGGTTTTTAAGATATTAACACAATATGTTGTGTTTTAGCCAATCATAGCTTCAACGCTAAACGGCTCCTCGTTTCCTGATAGCGGATATACCGCCATGATTGCAGCGACAATGCCGTCAATCTTCTGTGAGGACTTGGCCTTATCCAGTTTGCGATTGTTGGCAGGGTCTGAGATAACGATGGCTGATGCAGCACCAAGATTCAGTACAGGGTGCGAGCCATGACGCAACCGCCGTTGCAGCAGCATGGTTTCAAATTCCTCAACGCGAGGCGATATACCCAGGTAGCCCTGCCCGACTTCATTCCACTCAGCCTCTTGAGCAAAGCCTTTGCGCTCGCTTGCAGCCAGAAAGTCATTAATCCGCCACCTGTCAAAGTTAATCGACAGGATATCAATCTCATTAATCTCGCATTCCATACGCAGATACTCGGCTATCCAGTCGTATGACAGCACGTCCCCAGGTGGCGCTACGATAATCCCATCACGCACCCACTGTGAGTACGGCACTTTATCCCGCCGGGTGCGCTCATCAATGCCGCCAAGAGGTGTGAACGCATACGGAATCAGGTGGACAACATCATCACCATCACGCGCAGCAAGTACGGCAGCGGTTAAATCATTACGCATGGATAGATCCAGCCCGATATGAGCGCCGTTAGCCTGAAACACTGACAAATCAGGCTTGCCTGCATTCTCTTTCCAGATTGACGGCGCAAGCCATAACGATTCCAACGCCACACGGCGGTTTAGAAACAGATTAAGGAACCCAGCTTGCTTGGCGGGCAACCTCTCAGCCTCGGCAGCGGAACGCTCGATATCCAGAATAGAACGGTAGCCACCCT
>QMMS01000601.1 GCA_003647375.1 Deltaproteobacteria bacterium | reverse complement strand
TTTTTCCCTGTCATTGAAAAAATCGTGGAGAAGGAAGCCCCAATGGAAAAGGCCCTTTCTACCGGAATCGAAAGGATTCTGTTTGTCGATGATGAAATGCTGCTGGTAACCCTGGGGAAACAGATGCTCGAACCCTTGGGGTATGAAGTTACCACCAGAACCAGCAGCATCGAGGCCCTGGAACTGTTCAAGGCCCATCCGAACCGGTTCGATCTTGTGATGACCGATATGACGATGCCTAACTTACCAGGTGATGAATTGGCCCTGAAAATCGCAGAAATCCGGCCGGGTATCCCGGTTATCCTCTGTACCGGTTTCAGCCATAAAATCACAGAGGAAAAGGCCAAAGAGATGGGGATCAATGCGTTTCTCTTAAAACCCATCCTCAAGGGAGTGATGGCGGAGACGGTCCGGAGGGTGTTGGATGAGAAGGATTAAGAGATTGCGACAAATAACGGGAGAATCATCGTGACAAAGATCTTGATTGTGGATGACGAAGAACCGATCCGGTTATTGCTGGAGCAGATCCTGGAGAGAAAGGGGTATGCCTGTGTCCTGGCCGCCGACGCAGCCAAAGCCCGCGATTGTTTAAAAAAACACGATTGTGATCTGGTCCTTTGTGACATCAAAATGCCGGGGGAGTCAGGGTTGGCGCTGATCCGGGATGTCGCACCGAAATACAGGGATATGGCGGTCGTTATGGTAACCGGCATTGACGATGCGATGGTAGCAGAGAGCATGTTTGAGGCAGGCGTCTTCGATTATGTGGCTAAGCCTATCCGGCGCAACAGGATACTGAGGAGCGTGGCCAATGCTTTGCGCAGGCGAGAGCTGGAGATTGCCAATCGTGCCTACCGTGAAGACTTAGAGCAGATGGTGGCGGCGCGGACTTCCCAATTAAAGGAAACTTTTGAGGGGATCATTAGCGCCATTGCCTCAACCGTGGAAATAAGGGACCCGTACACGGCAGGGCACCAATTACGTGTGGCTCGGCTTGCCTTTGCCATCGCCGGAGAAATGGGACTTCCCGAGCATCAGGCGGAGGGAATCCGGGTTGCAGGGACCATTCACGATCTGGGCAAAATTTCAGTGCCTGCCGATATTCTCAGCAAGCCCGGCCAATTATCCGAGATGGAATTCAGCATCATAAAAACTCATCCTCAGATCGCTTACGATATCCTGAAGGATATAAAGTTCCCATGGCCCCTTGCCCAGATTGTGTTGCAGCACCACGAAAGGATGGATGGGTCCGGATATCCTGAAGGTCTATCGGGTGAAAACATACTTCTGGAAGCAAGGGTATTGGCTGTGGCCGATGTTGTAGAGGCAATGGCCTCCCACCGACCTTACCGGCCGGCCTTAGGTCAGGACAAGGCCCTCGATGAAATCCGGCAGAACAAGGGCAAGCTTTACGACCCTGAGGTGGTTGATGCCTGCCTGGAACTTTTCATGAAAAAGGGGTTTCAGTTCGAGTAGCATAGGGATTGGCAAGGAGAGAATTTATGGCCGCTTTATCCGGATTCAATCTATTATTCCACCACCCATGGAAACAGCCTGCGGGCGCTTGTGAAATATCTCAACAACATGTCCGAAAAAATGATCTTGGAGCGCAAAAAAGGATGAGGAAAGTAAGATAAATGATAACGATGCGATTTCATCAGGTCCGCAGAAGGACCTCATGATGATCTTCCCTTGTCGGGTGGGCCATTCAACCCGGTTTTGATATTTTTGGGGCATACATTTATTCAACTTCTGAGGACGCCATGCCGACTGTGGTTAAACGCCTTTTCCCAGAAACCTTCGAATATTTTCTTCCAACTCTTCCACTTTTTCGTATCCAAGATCAATGGTTCGATTGATTTTTTTCCTGTCCAGGGTCACGAATTTGACGGGCGGCATCTTATCCGGGCAAATAATCAGTGCACGGGACGGGTTTTCCCGTGCCATCTCCTCAAGCAGAGAGACCTGGGAATTATAAATCTGTGCAGCCTCCCAGAGCTTTTCCAAAATCCAGTCGTATTTATGAAAATATCGCCGGAAAAGAGCCCGTTCCAAAAAATTCGGTGGTTCGTTTTCGCAGTCGATGGGTTTTGTAAGAATTACCAGAACCCTTGAGGTCTTTCCAGCCGGGAGCCCCGGCAGTGGAAGGGGATTCACGGTTCCGCCGTCCACGTATTCGCTGCCATTTATTGAAATGGGCGCCGGATAAAAACCCGGAACAGCCAGACATGGCCTGATCACATCGTAAATATCGCTTTCCGTCGGGTCAAAAAATATCTGTTTCCCTTCGGGAACCGTGGCCGCTGAAAAACGGCAGGCCATTTTGTTTGCCAGGAGGACCGGTCTGTTAAGAGGGTATCTCTTTTGGAAAATATCGTAGACCAGACGGTCAACGTTCAGAATCGGTCTTTTTGTGGACAGGGCAAAGGAAGCCGCCGGGATATTCTGGTAGCAGACGAGCTTCGGGCTGGTCAATTCGTCCCGCCAGATTTTCTCCATTTCCTTCCGTTGGCCCGCGGCAAAATAGGCCAGGGTCGGCACACTAGCCGATACAGCCGCGGCCGCATCGAAATCCGTGAGCTTCTTGTCCATGAGGGCCATCAATGCCCCTGCGGTAAATCCAGCCCTCATGGCCCCACCTTCCAGAACGAGTCCCAGCATAGCGATTGCCCTTGAATTGAAGTTCAAACCGTTTCCTACCCTTTAAAAAAGGCATGCGTTTTGATTGAAGCCAATCTATCTGTGCGCAAACTTTTTTCTTCGATAACGGTAAGTAGTGCCTGAATGAAAATTAGGATTTTTTGTCAAGATCAAGGAAGATCAAAATTTTAACCGCAAGAATACATTTAGTATTTCGAGGATTAAAATGTTGGGCTTGGTCCTGACTTCTCCCGTTTAGACGGAGGAACAATAAAAAAAGAGGTTCAGGTTGAGAAAATACGGGACATTTTAAGCTCGATTTGGTA
>QMMS01000600.1 GCA_003647375.1 Deltaproteobacteria bacterium | reverse complement strand
CACGTGAAGAACTTTATGACATCATAATGGACAAGAAAAAAGGCAAAGTTGGGAAAGCACTATTGACAGGAAAGCTTCTCATCGATGCTGTCCGAACAGGACAGATACATCTTTTAAAATCATAGGGTGGATGGTGGTAACCATTTGGAATGAATTGTCCCATCGGTTTTCAAATATCGAATTGGTCGAATATATAATAATGCCAAATCACATCCACGGTATTATTTCCATTGTAGGGGCGCCCCTTGTGGGTGCCCGAACAACCGAAATCGATTCGCCAAAACGGGCAGACACAAGGCCTGCCCCTACAACGGGATTGGGGGATATTGTCGGCGCATTCAAATCAATCACGACGCATAAATACATCCGTGGCGTCAAACAAAACGGCTGGGCACCCTTTCTTGGGAAATTATGGCAACGTAATTATTATGAACACATCATCCGCAAGGAAAATGAAATGGTCCATATTCGAGAATACATTATGAACAATCCGGCCCTATTTTTTATTGTGATATTCGATTTCTGACAGGGTCAGAACGAGTATGTTGACATTCTGGAATCGCTGAAAGAAGTCAGGGAGATGTAGGCGTGACATGTCTGTATTTGGGCAGGCCAAAACTTCCATAATTGAAAGATAAAAATCTAATCCAACCCATAGGAGGACGGTATGAGTATTAAAGTCTTAATCACAAGGACAGTTCCGCAGGAAAAAGGCAGGGATATGTTAAAGTTGTTTAAGGAGATGAGATCTCTGGCAACAGGTCAAGATGGGTATATTTCTGGTGAAACCTTGAAAAGTAGTGACAGGCTAGATGTTTATCTGGTCATAAGCATATGGGTATCTGCCAATGATTGGGAAAACTGGCTTAAGAACAAGGAAAGGCAGGAGATTCAAGGAAAAATTGACATTCTGCTGGGTGGTAAAACAACCTATGAAATGTTTCATTATGGCTTAAGAGAATGATGTTCGCAGATAGCATCCAAGTTGCCCTTGTTCTTGATTTGGTGATATATTATGGTAATTGCCCTATCAATATAATGTTTGCGCAAGGAAACTGATTGCAAATGAAAGCCGTTATTGAAGCTAAAAGACTGACACGTAAGTTTGGTAACTTTGTTGCGGTGGACCACGTGGAGTTCAAGATTTACCAAGGCGAGGTTTTTGGATTTTTGGGTCCCAACGGAGCCGGCAAGACGACGACAGTGCGCATGCTTACAGGCGTGATCGACCCCACGGAGGGGACGGCTACAATACAAGGTCACGACATCCGTAAAGAGCCGTTGCTTTCAAGAACGCATATCGCCGTTGTCCCCGAAGAAGCGAATGTATACCTTGATCTTTCCGTCTGGCAAAATCTCATGCTCATGGCGGAACTGCACGGTATTGCGCGACATCGATGCCTCCAGGAAGCAGAGCGTCTGCTTGAATTACTCGGACTGGCGGAGAGAAAAAGACAGAAAGCCCGCGTGCTCTCCAAGGGACTTCGGCAACGGCTTATGCTGTGTGCTGCGTTGGTAACAGGCCCTGAAGTATTGTTTCTTGACGAACCCACCAGTGGACTGGACGTCCAGAGTACAAAGCTGATACGCCGGGCAGTGAGCGATCTGAACCGGAACGGACTCACTGTGTTCTTGACCACTCACAACATGAGCGAGGCCGGCGAGATGTGCTCACGTGTCGCGATAATCGACAAGGGATGCATTGTCGCCACGGACCCTCCGGAAAAACTGCGCTCCACTATAAGTTCCCGTCAATACGTCGAGGTACGTTTTGCCGGTGCTGTGCCGGGACATAATGACTTAGAGTCGATACCAGGCGTGTCACAGGTTACCGTAGACAGTCGCACTTTTCGGTTGTACACCAAGTTGCCCGGTCAAGTGGTGACCGAGGTCGTCCGGTTGGCGGACAGGAAGGGATTGGGGATTACGGATCTTAGTAACCACAAACCCAGTCTGGAGGACGTGTTTCTGCACTTCACGAGCGAGTGCAAGGAAAGGGGCTTGCAGTGATGGTTCAAAAGGCAAAGGTTCAGACCTGGCGCCGGCAGTTGCATGGTTCGCTGGTTATCCTGAAGAAGAACGCACGCTTGTACTATCTGAAGCCGCCTGTGCTGATCTTCGGAGTTCTTTTCCCAGTGTTTTTTTTCCTTGCGTTTAAGATGGGACGTCCTATCACGGCAGAAAGCGTCGTCCCAGGCATGGTTACCATGGCGCTTTGGTTTACGGCGAGTGCAGTCGGGCCTTTGGTAACCCCTTGGGAGCGGAGCGCCAAGACCTATGAACGTCTAATTTCCACGCCTGTGTCACTGCACGCGGTACTGGCGGGAGACGTAATGAGCGGGTTCGTCTTCGGAGCCTGTCTTTCAGTTGTTCCAATACTCCTTGGGCTTGTTCTTACAGATGCTTGTATCGGGAACGTGCCACTGCTCATTGCTGGAATCGTGATGGGCGCGCTAAACTTTGCTTCTTTGGGGGTGCTTCTCGCCGCACCTCCTGCAAGTGGTCCCTCTAACATCATGTTGTTGTCGAACCTGGTCCGGCTACCACTGCTTTTCGTGAGTGGAATATTCATGCCGATTGGACAAATGCCCGTCTGGGTTCAATGGATTGCACCGTTGTCGCCGTTATCCTATGCAAGCGCTTTGATTCACATTGCTTTTGGGCGTTCCGCGTTCTTTCCGGTCTGGCTGAGCCTGCTCATGCTGGTCTTGTTTACACTGGCATTTTTTATGATGTCCTGCAAGTTCCACAATATGTGGCGGGCAAGGGGATTGTAACCCCCATGGTTGCATAAACAACATGGCAAAGTATAGATAATGAGTTGTTATTATATGCAATATCGTAGCGATAGCGCCATTGCCTGAATATTCCCCCAGGTGAACTCTTCCGTCTTCGCTCTTCGAGCTACGACGTGACAAGAAGGATGGTGTCTTTTTTGCCATGTTGTTTACCCTTGCGGGAAAGCCGGAGAACTT
>QMMS01000599.1 GCA_003647375.1 Deltaproteobacteria bacterium | reverse complement strand
AATGGTTTCAAGCTGCTGAGTCGGCTCGGCCACATCTGAAATAGCATCGCCACCGACGCCGTCTGTGCTGTCGCCCTCCATTTCAAACTCGAGTTCAATGTCACCTTCACTGAGCACACCGGCGGCCGCTTTTTCTTCCACCTCCAGGTCTTCAAATTGCGAAATGTCGAGTTCCTCGGGTTCTTCAGGCAGCTTTTGCTGCCCACTTGCGATTGCCTTCGCCGATTTTATGGTTTCCTCATCAAGGTCAAAGTCGAGTTCCTGATCTTCTATCTCCACATCTTCCAAACTTACCGCATCGAGGTCTAAATCTGACAGGTCGATCTCTGCTAAATCATCCTCAGTGCCTTTATCACCGGGGGTGTCTTTCCATTTTTCAACTTCGGTTTCTTTGTCCTCGTCGGATCCGATCGCATCATCCCCGGCAATATACCCATCTTTGACTTCCAGCATCTGCTCGATGTCCGACATGTCAAGGTCTTCGGTTTCATCCGACTCCAACTCCAGTTCGGCACCTTCCAGATCATCGTCGGACTCGAACTCCATATCCAGCTCAAAGTCAAGATCCTCTATCTCCTCTTCCACATGCGTGGCAGTGGCATCAGCACTTCCAGGTTCTACACCGGTCTCTCCCTCACCTTCCATCTCCAGTTCGAGCTCAAGATCCAGTTCTTCGGCATCCCCCCCGGTATCTATTTCCGGCTTTGGCGGAAAATCCATTTCAAGAGTCTCCTCGAATCCCACCATATCCGGCTCTTCCTTCTCATCCTCAAGCTCTCCTACACTGGGTTCCAGTTCCAGATCGAGCTCCAGTTCTGAATCTTCGGCAGGCGCCTCCGTTTCCGCATCATCGCCCAGCTCAAACTTGATATCAGACATGTCGAGTTCATCTGTTTCGGCTTCTTTGCCGGCCTCCGGCTCTGTATCCATGTCAAGATCCAGATCGAGGTCTTCCAGAAAATCTTCACCGACAGCATCTTCCGTTTCTGCCGCAGCCTCCTCAACCGGTTCGGTTTCCAAACCCAGTTCTTCATCCAGGGCTGAAAGGTCCAGTTCTTCCGATTCCGCCTCTTCCACAGCTTCCGGCTCTGCGTCCAGGTCGAGGTCCAGGTCGTCACTCACCGCTTCTGTTTCCGCTGCGGCATCGCCGGCGGGTTGTGCGCCCATGTCCAGTGTTGTCCCCATCCCGGTCAAGTCCAAGTCCTCGACTTCGGCCTCTTCGACGGTCTCCGGAGCCGCTTCCTCCGGGGAAACATCCATATCGAAATCAAGCTCTTCAGACTGGTCGTCATCAACAACTTGCTCTTCCTGAACACCCTCCTCAGCCAAGGCAGCATCGGATTCCTGAATCATGCCCGGTGCCGCTTCAACGCCTGCCGAGGTTTCGGATTCTTCCACAGGCGCTTCTGCCTGGAGCGCTTCCTGCTCTTCCGAAACAACCGCAGGGAAGGCGGTAAAGACATGCTTGCATTTCGAGCATCGAACTTTGCTGCCGGAAGGCTTCAGAAACTTTTCATCCAGATTAAAGCTCGTACTGCAATTCTCACAGGTAATAATCATGGCATCCCCTCAATGGTTATGGTGTCAAAGGATAGAAATAAGCCAACCCTAATGCTACGGCTAAAGGGCAAATATGTATTCGGGAATATTTCGATCAAGCCTAATAATTTAAACGAACAAAAACTAAATTAGCATCTGACGCTGCAAGAAATGCAGGCAATAAAAACTGCATCAAATTTCATGCAAGTTTCGAGTATTAATTCAGGTGAAAATACAATAATAATACAGTATTGTCAATATCCTAAATTGCGGCGTCAGGGTCGATAGCACTATAAACCGGCATCGGCCAATTTCTTTATCAGGTCCTTTTGTTCGTCAGTCAATGTTTTCGGTGTGACCACATGGATGGAGACATACAGATCTCCCGTACCATTGCCTTTCATATGGGGAAGACCGCGGCCGGCCAGGCGCATTTTTGTTTTGTGTTTGGTGCCCGGTGGGATCTTGAGGCTCAACTCTTTGCCGTCGAGGGTGGGAATGAGAACGATGGTCCCCAACAGGGATCCGCTCAATTTGATTTGCCGATCGATAAAAAGATCGTGCTCTTTGGAAGTGAAAACAGGGTCTGCTGCTGTTTTGGCTTTAATATAAAGATCCCCTGAAGGCCCTCCAAACTGACTGGGGTCCCCTTTTCCGACAATGCGCAGCTTCTTGCCGGAAATCATGCCCCGGGGTATCTTGACTGAAATGCTTTCACTGCGCCCTTTGTGCTGAAAACTGACGGTCTTGTCGGCGCCGGCAGCTATTTCGCTGTACGTCAGGGGCAATTCATACACAAGGTCGCTGCCCTTGGCCGGGGCCTGGCGCCGCCCCATGTTGCCGAACGGGTCTCCGCCGCCAAACGAGAATCGGGTCCCGCCCCGCCCGCCTGATGAGAAATTCTTGCCACCGAATCCGAATTCTCTGAAAATATTACCGAAATCGAAGTTTTTAAAAATATCTTCCTGGGAATAGCGCTGTTGAAAGTCGGTTGAGCCAAAGGTGTCATATTGCTGGCGCTTTTCCTTATCGCTCAATACGGCATACGCCTCGCTGATTGCCTTGAACTTTTCTTCCGCAGCCTTGTCGCCCTTGCTGTGATCCGGGTGATACTTCATGGCCAGCTTGCGGTAAGCCTTTTTTATTTGATCATCGGAAGCCTTTTTGTCGACCCCGAGATTTTTGTAATAATCCTTGTCTGGCATTTAACCCCTTCTCCTTAAAATATCCTAACCTATAAATATTAATAAAAATAAGCGCTGCCCCCCCTGGTGTCAAGGCAGGCAATTGAATGCGGAATACTGATCCACAGATCCTCAGAGGACGGAACCACAGAGGCCGGAAGCAACCCGCAACTTGCAACCTGAAACCGGACACCCGAAAGCCGACGCCTGAAGGTCAAGTCCTGATTAAAAATTGTCACTTTTTACTATATTTTT
>QMMS01000598.1 GCA_003647375.1 Deltaproteobacteria bacterium | reverse complement strand
CTTGATGGAGAAGGGTTCGCAAAAAACACAGGCATACCCGTGGATCTGTCGAGGCTTTTTGCGAACCCTCGATCCGCAAGAGATCGGTGCAGATCGAGATAAAAATCGCTCAATTCAGGTTTAGATGTATTTCTTAACATATCCTTTCAGACCATTGCAAATCACAAATTTGCCTGAGTTCCAAATGAAAAATGCCTTGACGAAGGGAACCCGCCTTTGTTAGCTTACTTTTTTCATTATCTTAAACATAAATTCGTGCCATATGAATCCATTTGACATTCTTGTAAGCATCATTTTCGGTTTTTGCCTGATCAGAGGTATCTTTAGAGGCCTTGTAAAGGAGTTATCCTCGATTATCGGGGTAATAACAGGATATTATGCCGCCTACTCATATTATCCCCATGTGGCCAAGTTTTTATCCAAGTGGATTTCCGTGGTCGATTACAGCAGATTGATCGGCTTTCTCGTCATTTTTATCGGGGTTTTTCTGATCATCAGCATTCTCGGTGTAATCATTAAATACCTGATGAGCATCGCCTTTCTAGGCTGGACCGACCGAATCAGCGGCGGCATCTTTGGTTTAATCAAAGGACTGCTCATCGCATCCGTGCTGTTTATTGTTTTCACCACTTTTCTTTCTAAAAACGCATCGCTTGTCAAAGATTCCGTTGTGGCACCTCACCTGTCCCATTTTTCAACACAAATGGCTAAAATCGTGAACAAGGACATGAAACACGAATTTGCCGATAAATTTGAAGGCTTAAAAAAGGCTTGGAAGAAACACTGAACCATACCTCCCCCCCCTTTAAAGAAATCATTGACCTGATTGAAACCCTCAGGGGTGAAAATGGGTGCCCCTGGGACCGAAAGCAGACTCCTCCATCTACAGCCCGTTATCTTGTGGAGGAAGCCTTCGAGCTCATGGACGCCATCCACTCGAACAATGTCGAAGACATCTGTGAAGAACTCGGCGACGTTCTATTTCTAGTCCTCTTCATCACCATCCAGTTTCAGGCCTCGGGTTTATTCGATATCAAAACCCTGACGCAGCGTAATCTGGATAAAATGACTCGTCGGCACCCCCATGTTTTTGGCGGAGAAACAGCCCATACGCCGGAGCAGGTACGAGATCTCTGGCATGCGATCAAGCGCCGGGAGAAATCACATCAGCAGGACAATACCATACTGGGAACCGTACCCAAAAGTCTCCCGGCACTCATGCGGGCCCACCGGGTATCTGAAAGGGCCGCCCATTCCGGATTTGACTGGGACAACATAAAGGATGTCATGATAAAAGCGCAAGAGGAATGGGGCGAATTGAAACAAGAGCTGAAAAAGGATCAAGAAGATGCCGGCAACCGTGAAGCACTGGAACTGGAGATCGGGGATGTCCTGTTTACCCTCGTCAATGTAGCACGATTTGCGGGTATCCATCCTGAAACAGCCCTGGCATCATCAACTCGGAAGTTTGAAGCCCGATTCAATGCCATGGAAAAACTGGCCAAAGAGCGTCAAACCCTTTTTGAGAAACTCTCTTATAGCGACAAACACCGGTTGTGGGATGAGGTGAAAAGGGGGGAGTGACTGAGGGTTGGAGGGGTGGAGGGGATAAGCGAATCGTGTTAAGTTTTAGGTGTTAGGTTTTAGGTAAGCTTCAAGCTGAGGGTTATCAGCTTAGAGCAGCAATATTATGACACGCACAGTGTAAGGTCATCATGGTAATTTGACAGTATTGAACCGCAACAGCGAGCGCATTCCCCATCTTAAAACCTAAAACTTAACACCTAAAACTAAATGATTACGGGTTCTTACGAAATCATCAAAATCAGTCATCAAAATCTCCGGCCGGCCCTTTATCGCTATCGATCTCAGCCGCCTTCTGGGCAATTTTTTCCGGGGTCCATTCATCCGGGTTCTCGATTCGTTCCCCCTTGGGGCCGGGATCGTAGGATCCGGCTGACAGAATTTTCCGGATGGCGATATCGGCCGTGTCGGTTGCGTTAAATACATCCACCAACATGTTGTAAACAAAATCCTCCACGCGTTTAGCCATTCTGTCACGAATCGCCATGGGTTGGCCCAGTAATTTATTTTCAAAGGGCAGGTTGAGTTTCTTGTAATTGCCGCCTTTCAACCCCTCTGATGTTGCGTAGGCCACCATCGCTTCCCACATCTCTTCTTTGACGCCCTGATCCTTGACTTTGATGAAACTGCCATCCTCGCTTAAAATGGCATTTCCGTAATCGTTCACTTCCAGGCCCCATGAAATCATCTGTAAGGCTGTAGCGACATTGGCTTTCGTTGTTCGGGTTTTGACAGCGATCTCTCTGAGTCGGTCTGAGCTGTTCCCCGAGGTACCGTGTTGCGCACCCGATATATTGTAGGGCGCCAGCGCATCGTGAATCCGGCTCGTCAAATCGACCTGAATACCTTGTCCGCTGGCCTCGATACCATGCGTCGTTCCATTGTTCAGCGCTATCCAGTCCGCAAAGATATTGTGTGCATTGAGGCCCTTGATGAGAAAACCCGCCTCCTCAAGGGTTGACAACCCTTCTTTGCCCTTGATTTCCCCCACCTCTGTTTCGAGACCGGCCCAGGAAGGAATAAAGGGATTCAACTGTAAATTGGCCAAAAGATTCTGGTCATCAGGCATATGAGAAGCATCGACGGCAATGGATGTCATACCTGCTTCGAACAGCGTGGGTATCTCAATCTTAGCTGCTTCAATGTCTGATTCCTTTTTGATACCGTAGTGATCGGCATGGATGGCCACCGGAATCTGTATGTCCAGTTCGTTACATATGGCATCTACCTGCCTGGCGATATTCCAATAATTGACCGCACAGTAGGCATTGGCACCACCTTCCGATCGCGCAATCTCAATGATAATACATGAATTGGCCCGTTGCGCTGCCTGCAGGGCACCCCGGATAACCAGGCTGTTTCTGCCATTGGCGGCCATGGCAATTGCCTGTCCTT
>QMMS01000597.1 GCA_003647375.1 Deltaproteobacteria bacterium | reverse complement strand
GACCATCATCAAAAAGACCATATCCGTAATATCGAGCATGACATCCAGAAGCTTCCATACGTGCGCGCGTGCTATCACGTAGCCGGGCGGTTCGATTATTTAATCCATGTTGCGGCCAAGAATGTGAACCATCTGGGTACATTGGTGAAAAGCGAGATTGCTTCCATTCCGGGTATCGGTAGGGTTGAGACATTCATCATTTTCGCCGAGACCAAAACTGACCAAGGCTGGCCCATTATGCGGGCAAACGGGGATCAGCAAACGAACGAAAAATAATGCCAAACCAATGAAGGAGAATGGTTATGAGAAAGAAAAAATCAATTCACGATTTTTATGAGATGAAGAAAAATGGAGAAAAAATAACATTTCTTACGGCATATGACTTTCCTACGGCAACCTTCGCAGAGGATGCCGGCCTGGATATGCTGCTGGTCGGTGATAGCCTCGGCATGTGTGTTTACGGCTATAAAGGAACTGTTCCGGTGGTCATGGATCAGATGATATATCATGCCGATGCGGTTCGGCGGGGTGCACCAAATACCTATGTGGTTGGAGACATGCCGTTTATGTCCTATCAGAGCTCTGCAGAAAAGGCCGTCGAAAATGCCGGCCGTTTTCTCAAAGAGGCTGACTGTGACGCTATTAAACTGGAAGGGGGTGTCCGGATTGCTGACCAAATTCGGGCCATTTCCGATGCTGGTATCGTTGTAATGGGCCATATTGGTTTGACACCACAGAGTTCAGGGCAACTCGGCGGCCATAAGGCGCAAGGGCGTACCGCTGAGGCTGCGAAGCTGGTTTATGAGGATGCTATAGCTGTAAAGGAAGCCGGAGCCCTCATGCTGCTTGTCGAAGCTGTGCCGCCGGAAGTTTGTGGATTCATTGCGCGACAACTGGATATTCCGGTACTCTCGATCGGCGCAGGTCCCGAAGGCGATGGACAGCTGTTGATTGTTTCAGATTTGATCGGTCAATTCCAGGCATTTACACCTAAATTTGTAAAGAAATACTGCAATGTGGCTGAAATCATAACCAATGCCATGAAATCATATTGTGAGGAAATCCGAACCGGCCAATTTCCCCAAGAGGAGCATTGCTATCACATGATCCAGGGGGAAGAAAAAAAGTTTGTTGAATTGATGAAAACGGCTAAATAATTGGTGACCGGATCACTGGCTATAATTAAGGAGAAATTTAACATGTCAGAACTCAGAGAAAGTCTTAAAATAACAGCAGAACGCGTGGATGAGATCAATGAATTCTTGTTAGACCCGAACAATGAGATGGTCAACCAACTTCTTGAAATTGTGGAACGTTACGGCGGACCACAAGAGATCAATCGCAAGGCTGCCGAAGCAAGAAATCTGGATCACCTGATGGATCAGCTCAAAACCCAGAATTCACCTTATGTAGCGGATTTAGAATGGCTGATGGAGCAGCGGGATGCCAAAGCATTTATATCCATGGCAGAATATCGAAATCGGGTTGTGGATCAAGAAGTAACGGAGAACGACATCAACGAAGAAAATGCGGTCACGCTCGAAATCAGTGCGTTGCAATACTTCCCCTGGCTGGTATCTCAGGCCAAACACGCCATTCAAAAGAAAGAATTGATGCCGGGGCGCTATATCAGGGTGCGCAATATGGCGGAACAGACTACCGATCAGGGAGACACACTTGCCGTTGCTGCAGGTATGCAGATTGTCGGGGCATCCTATGTCGAAACACTAGATACCAAAGGAATAGATGGATCCAATGTACACCTGGGAGGCCCTGAAACCATTACCGGATATTTCGGTGGTATTGGTCAGCCCAACGAATACCCGCTCAAATGGATTGATGAATACCTTAAGTATTATACCACCTACGGCATTAAACAAGTGCTCAACATAAATGCCGGATCCATTCTCGCCGCCTATCTCCTCCACCGAATGGGAGTTGATAACGAATTCAAGATATCCGTGTTCATGGGTATCGACAACCCGTATTCCATATTCTGGACGCTGATGACCGCGCGGATGTTTTCCCGGTCGGATGGAAGCACCTCACTCATTGGCTTCAATTTATCCAATTCTGTAAACAACGCTACCATCAGGGAAGCCGCTAAAATCAGGAAAGCATTGGGTCTTGAGAAGGTTGTTCGCTTCGAGCATCATATTACGGAAACGTATAAATCTATTGTGCGCCAGCCCTACAATCGAAGAGAAGAGCTCGTGGAAATTGCCAAAGAGGTCCCCAATATTGCCGCCAAGCATGAAGGTGGTGACCCGGAAAGGGAAGCCAATTTGGAGCATCCATCCGATATCCTGGAGTACTTTCTGCCAAAAGCCGAGGTAATTGAAAAAGGGCTAATGGATACGCTAATGCAAAATTATCTTGAAAAACACTTAGCATTGAACCTTACGGCTGATGCCCTTACCAGGGCAGGTATCGGGGTCGTATGTGCGACCAACCTGCATCAGTAGGAATTATGCATTTATAGTTGTATGAATCTATCCTCATAGGAAAATTAGCGGGGGTGAAATTAAAATGGACAAGTCGATGGAAGAGCTCTATTCGAAAACGACCGCATCCATGCAGCATTCCTTTATCCGGGAGATATTGAAGGTAACCAAAGGCGTGCCGGGAATGATATCTTTTGCCGGTGGCCTTCCAAGTCCAGCCTCATTTCCTAAACAGCTGTTGGCAGAGCTATTTTCAAATGTAATCACGCAGGAAGGCAACGATGTGCTGCAGTACGGCGCGAGTGACGGGGATTTGGTATTTAAAAATATCATCAAGGACTTTGAAGAAGTTCCTTATCTTTCAGATGATGAAATCATGATCACCGTTGGTTCCACCAACGGGATCTATTTTTTCACACGCACACTGATTGACCCAGGCGAAATTATCATCTGCGAAGCTCCAGGGTTTCCAGGTTCCCTTGCTGCCATGGAAAGCTGTGGTGCCCGGATGGTGGGTGTCGAAATGGATGAATACG
>QMMS01000596.1 GCA_003647375.1 Deltaproteobacteria bacterium | reverse complement strand
ATTATGGTCATCGCAAAAGACGATATGAGTCAAGAGCAGACTTGACCCCCATTCATTGACCAGAATGGATTTGTATCTACCTCGAAAAAGCTGACCATCGTAATGATGGCGGCTATTGAACCGTTGTGTATATACGCCATTGACATGCCGCATGGCGCGAGAAATATTCGCGTCCGGTGTCTGGATGAGCATGTGGTAATGGTTAGGCATCAGGCAGTACGCTGCAATGCGAATATTCCAATCTTCCGAAGTTTCCAGGAGCAATTCGACAAATGCCTTGTAATCGAGCTTGTCTGAAAAGATCTTCTCGGCCCGGCGTCCTCGGTTCATGACGTGATACCAAGCATTAGGATAGGCTATTCTTAAGGGTCGTGACATAGATTGTGGTTATCACAAAAGATATTATGAGTCAAGGGCAGACTTGACCCCATATTTTTCGCTCTTGACAATATTGCTTTTTAGGCTATTATAAAGCTATGTATCAATTAAAATACAGACGGCAGGCGCGAAACTATTTGGCAAGATTGCCGTTCAACTTAAAAACGAGAATTGTCAATAAATTACATGATCTTAAGAAGAACCCGGATGACCCGGCCTTGGATGTCACCAATTTAAAGGGAGGTGTTGGATTTCGCCTCAGAGTCGGGCAGTACAGAATTATTTTTACGAGGGATAAAAAGCAATTAATTATTGAGATCGTAAAAATTCGACCACGAAATGATGTTTATAAGAGGTGAACATGGAATACCAAACAATAAAAGAAAAAGGCCAAGCCAAGTTCGTTGTTTTGACTGTTGAACTGTTTGAAACCCTTTTAGACAGGTTAGATGACGATTCAGACTTGCGTGCAATTCATGCAGTTCAGGAAGAGCCCCTCTATGATGAAAAAACAGCGGAAGAGTATATTTTCATGAACCCGGTTAAAAGGGAGCGGCTCGAAAGGGGGTGGACTCAGAAAGACCTTGCCGTAAAGATAGGGGTAAAACAGTCAACCGTCGCAAAATGGGAAAAAAAAGACGCTGTGTATCGGAAAAATACTATAAGAAAATTCGCGAAAGCTTTTGGGCTAAATGAAGAAGTCTTTTGTTAGAACCGCCGCTCGATCCGGCCATGATAAAATTGAAATTTCAAAACTAAAAATTATGCCGTACACCGTATACCCTGTACCGTATACCTTTTTCTATCAAGTTAATCCTGCCCGCCCCGTTAAACCTTTGTTTCAGTTGTTTAACCGGGGTAAATCCTGTCTAAAAAAATATACCGATAACAATTTGGCTTGCATCAAAGTGGTTTTCCGCGAAGCGATTTATAAAATGTCTGCGTTTGTCTGCGGTTAAATAAACAATCTCTGCGAACTCTGCGACTCTGCGGTGAAAATGATCTTATGGTTCAAGGCGCGTGACATGCGTAATGCGGTCAAGATGCTTTTTATCAAATGAATAGATGCCGGCAACTTTATGCTTTTTCATTAGCGCCACTATATATGCATCCACAAAATCGATATTCTTCAGCAAATAATACTGGAGTGCTTTTTCAACAATTTTTCCATTTAGAATCTCAAGGCCAGGCGTTGAAAGAATTGCTTTCAATATTTCGGCAATCCGCACATTTTCAAGTTTGTAATAGGATTCCAGTACCCAGACAACCTCTGCCAGGACGATTTCCGCAGTCATCAGCTTAACTTTCCCCTTTGCGGCTTGCTCCAGCAGCCGATCGACGCGATCCGCTTTTTGAGGATCATCGTTGGTCAGATATCGAATGAAAAGATTGGTGTCGATAAAGCATATCTTCATTCCATTGCCTCTATCACTCCCTTGCTTACCGCAATTTTAGCCTGCTGCCGTTCGGTATTAAGATCGCCTTTCCCTTTTGGTGAGACACTCCCTCGGAAATTTTGCAATGTTTTTATCGGCTTTAGAATAACCCGGCCTTTTTCAACCGAAAAATCGATCTTGTCGCTAGGCTTAATTTTCATAAACGTCCTGATTTCCTTTGGAATCGTTACTTGCCCCTTACTGGTTACCGTCGAAACCATGCCTTACCCCCATTTTTTTTATTACAGTTAATTATAAGTAAGGACAGTATGTCTTGTCAATGATTAATGTGTTCAGGTATTACAATAGTCTCGCCTGTGACCTCGACAGGCTTCCATTGCTCGACTGAACCGCTCCCGTTGTCACTTCTGCGTCTCGGTTTGCCCTGATCTCTGACTACTGAAATGTCCTCCGCGTCTTGCGGTGAAATCTTTTTTATAACTTATGGATCAACAGTTCTAAAAATGGCATTAAGAGTCAAGGGCAGACTTGACCCTAAGTTCCTTCTTGACGGGTCGGAATTGAATGTTTAAACTATGTCTAAACACAAACAGTCGTCGTGAGGAGGATATTATGACCGAAGCCGTCTTGGATATCAAGCAGTGGGGAAACAATTTGGGTGTTCGCCTGCCTGCAGCGGTGGCTCGCGCAGCGCATTTATATGTCGATCAACGCGTGCGCATTTCAGTGGAAGACAGTACCATCGTAATCCGGCCTGTAGAGGATGCTGAACTGACCTTGGATCAGCGCCTGGCTCGGTTTGACCCGGCCCGGCATGGAAGCGAAGCAATGCAGGGTCAGGCTGTTGGGGCTGAGCTGTGGTAACGAAAAGCAAAAAGGGGAAAGCCAGCCGCCCGTGGGTGCCGGCTCGGCAGGATATCATCTGGATCGATTGCAATCCCCAGGCAGGACAGGAAATGCGCGATGTACACCCATTTCTGGTGCTTTCTCCTCGCAACTTCAACAACACGACATCCCTGGTCATTGGCCTGCCCATGACTACAGCGAAGAACAATGCCGACAACCCATTTGCCGTTGCCATCGGGCAGGCCAAAAGTCGAAGCAAGGCAGGAAAAACCAGTTACGTACTCTGCCACCAGCCCAAATCATTCGATTGGCGTATGCGCGGTGCGAGGGCGCATCCGCTCAAGAGGTTGCCGGCTGTGCCCTT
>QMMS01000595.1 GCA_003647375.1 Deltaproteobacteria bacterium | reverse complement strand
TGAGGATTGATAGTATTTGTTCAAATACTCAATAAACTGTTGATGTTAAATACCGTATTGTGCACCGAAAGTCAACCGGGATGAACGGAGAGGGGCACATGGTACAAAATCACAAAAGTGCGATTTGCAAATTCTATGGCGCTTGATTTTAAAATTTCATGTTTTTGTGTCTATTTCTTTTCTATGCTGTCGCCAATAATTTGACTACAAAGAGATCCGTCTCCTGCCCTTCGGCATAAGGGCCGAATATAATGGTATCCGGGCTTCCCTCAACTTTCACATAGTATGAGGTTTGTGCATCAAGAACATTCCGCACAGACCACGCCACCACCTCTTTCCCCCCCAGGCCGAGTTGAATGCCCTGGACAGGGTATTCTAAAGTTGATTTTTCCGGCAGCTTTCCCTGGGGGCCCACCGCCTGAAAGGCTATTTCAGCCCCTGTAACACCAAAAATTACCCCTGACCAGGATTTATGCTGTGGTCTCAGCTCGAACCATTGCCCCACCTGGTCATTGCCGTGAATGTTCAGAAGATATTCCGAAACCATGGCCTTATGGGTGCCATGCATTCTGGCCACCAACTTTGCCCCCAGACCTGAATCTTCCAGGGAAAACAAATCTACATCTTGGAAGGGCGTTGGCAGCGCCGCAGGGGTAATTGGCTCCCCCCCGGCCTGGAGGATGACTATGGGTAAACCCTTTCCCCGTTCCGCCTGCACAATCACAGCCAGCATGGACAAGCCATAGGTGATGGATGCACTGGCCAGATCTTCACCTGAAGCAACAATTGCCCAGAGACCGATGTCGGAATGCGTAACCGCATCCCTAACCTGAATCCAAGGCATCTTTTTGTTGTCATCCTCCCAGATATGCCCTTCCATGGCCAGCCCGAATTTTTGCACAACAGCAGCTAACTGGGAAATCTTGTCCTTTGCAGAGTCCATCGAGGTTATCCATATTTTTTTCATTTCCTATTCCTTTTCATATACTAATCAAAATGTTAAAATGTAGCTGAACAATCGACAGTCTGTATAGAAGGGAAGTAAAGAAAGATGTTCTTTCATCTTGAAACCCTGAAAATGCAAACCCCAAAAGGCAGCTATGGATTATCTAATTCGATCGATGATTAAAATTCATTTTTTGCTTTATAGATTCATTCTGTAGGTGGATTTATTTCATATAACGCGCTGAATTTTTTGGGTCAACCTTAAACCTGGGTTGAATGACATTTCTCTCCAACTATATCTCTTTTCTCTCTTTTAAGCCCTGACCTCCCAGGATTTCAATACCCTGACTCAGCCTACGGTGTTCAGCTTATAGCGTTTGGCAAAATCGCGTTCCGAAACATGATTTGCCGTGCGCTATCTTTTAAGATTGATCACTGTAATGACATTTTGCCTCAAACACTATTAAAATTGAGCGATTTTAGGAGATTAGATGATAATTTGCCCTGTCTTAGGCCAAATAGGGCATCCGGCATCAGGTCATGGGTTTGCCGATTGGGTTTTTACTTGACTCCCGACTGCTCCTGTGATTTAATATGGATAAATATTAAGGATTTGGCGAAGCAATATCATCAGCATCCAGGCGAATATCCTGTTTGTATCAGCCAACAGCCGAAAACGTTGATCCTAAATACAACTTTATTCATACATATACAGTACCATCACAAGAAGCAGATTAAAACTTCAGGTCACACCCAAGTATTGGGTGTACACCAATAAAAAGGAAAGGATGCAACAGTGCATGTGAGTATTTTTTAGAACCCGTAGCACCGTGATCGGGGGGTGAACCGGAATTTTAAACCACTTCAAAAATGTTCTCTATCCTCAATCCTTGCGAGGTGTATCATGAATTTTTCCCCAAAAGCATTAGTCTTTGTTTTAGTCGTTCTATTCATTTTTTCATGCAGTTCATCAAAACAAGTACAAAAAAAGCCGCCCTTGAAGTACCATGGCTTGACCATGGCTAAAAGCGTCGAGCGGCAGGCAAATGAGGCCATACCCAGGCAACCCACCAATGAATTCTCCACCACGGATGAAGAGATCGTGGCCCATCTGAAATTTGAAAATCTATCCGGCGTTCACAATCTCAGGTGGGAGTGGTATGACCCCCAGGGAAATCTCTATCATACCACCGATGAATTCCCTTTGAAAATCTCTAAGGGCAAATACATGAAGAAGGCCACCGCATGGCACAGCATCATGGTCAAAGGGGACAATGCCGCCAATATGCCTGGCCAATGGAGCGTCAAGGTCTTTGTCAACGACGAGATGGCGGACTCTGAAACCTTTATGCTGGCCTCCCTCACCGACACCCTGGAGTTAGGCCCTGAAATTGCCACCAAACCGCTCCTCCAGGACTGGGGGCTGGTGATCGGCGTACAAGATTATGCACACCTGCCGAGTGTCGATTATGCCCGGAAGGACGCCCTGATCATCCGGGAATACTTCATCAAGGTGCTGGGCGTGCCAGAAGAGAATGTTGTTACCCTCATCGATAGCGAGGCCACCAAAGGCCAAATCGAGGGTTATCTCGAAAGTTATATCCCAGCCAACACCAGCAAAGGAACGACTCTGTATGTGTACTTCGCCGGCCATGGTGCGCCGGGTATGAAAAAGGGCGACCCCTACCTGGTTCCCTATGACGGCGATATTCGCTTTATCGAGCAGACCGGCTACAAGCTCCAAAAACTATACCAGGATCTCGAAAAGATGAACCTGCGGCAGACCTATGTCTTCCTGGATTCGTGTTTCAGCGGGGTGGCATCCCGTGCAGCAGATATGTTAGCTGAGGGAATACGACCCGCTTTGATGCATGTGCAGGACATAAAACTCAAGAACGACAATGTCATCGCCTTCAGTGCTGCCTCCCAGGGGCAAACGAGCAATGCCTACCCCGATGCCGAACACGGCTTGTTCACCTATTATATGCTCAAGGGACTCAAAGGGGAGGCGGACAAGGACGAAGATCAATGGGTCAGTGTCAAG
>QMMS01000594.1 GCA_003647375.1 Deltaproteobacteria bacterium | reverse complement strand
TAAGTTTCCTTAAGGCGATGGATGGAATTATTCGTAAAGCGACTGATGAAAGACGCCATCAGCGCTATCAAACCGTATCCGAGCTTCGTAGAGCCATACTGAATGCATTAAAATCTGTGCGTGAAGAAGAAAGACGACCTCAAAATCATGTGGGTGTCCCTGCCTATGTCCGCTGGCTGTGGACCAGCATTGTAATCGTTCTTTTGGCTGTGGGAGGCATGACCACTTATCATCTAATGGATAGGGATAGCGTACCTGGAAAAGCGATCCTCACAAACGCAGAAGTTTCCGACGAAGACAATAACACGGGCATGCCGGATCCTGAGAAACTGCCCCTCAGATGGAGGGGCGAAGACGGACGCGAAATGGTGCTGATAAATGGTTCCGAGTTTGGTCCCGGATTCTATACCGACTCAACACTCGTTACTTTTCATCATTATGTGGGATTTCTGAACGAGGTTAGTGACACCTTAAAAGTAACTGACGGTGTCGTTAAAAACAACGGGGATATTTGGATTTATCTGAGCGACGGAAGTGCCGCATCAGATCAGATATTCTACCAGAATTCGCGTTTTCATCTACGGGATGTAGAGTGGGCTTCCAGACCGGTCGTGCGGGTTACCTGGTTGGGCGCCAAGGCTTTTGCCCACAACTATGGAGAACGCCTACCCACCTTTAGTGAGTGGCAGCTCCTGAGCCGGAAGCTTCCCATTATACCCGTGCCGCTAACCCCCCCCGGCGCCGCTTCAAATGATGGCATGCATTCACGCATGCCTATGGAAACAGCAACCGAAAACGGCCAACAACCGAAGCCAGAAGGTGCACAAGTGGTTTTTAAAGAATGGTTGACCGAAAACGCTGATTCATCATCACTTGGTCGTGTTGTTGAGTGGTCTACAGATAACAATCATTTAACAAAGCGGTATCCATGGGAAGGGTTTTACGATGTGGGATTCCGAACGGTCATGGATGTCAGCAAGAATACTCCGTTGGTAAAAGACGAGCTGGTTAATTAAACCTGAAAGGAGAGGAGATATCATGAATCCAAAAAAGCAGATTCTCAAATTTATACAACAGACTTATGAAGACAAAGCTGATCCTGATTCATCCAAGCATAATGATGGAGCGGAAGTTGATTTATCGGATCGTGAAATCATCCAGGAATTATTCGACGGGATGAGCACCGGCACTGCCCGCATCATTATAGAACGCGAGGTAAGCCGGACAATTTCAGAAAAATTCAACATAAGTCCGGTTGAGAACAAGGGACGGTATTATGTAGCGAAAATTGTTCGATCTGATGGGTCTTCCATGCAGAGGCTGTTGCTTGATAAACAGACAGGAAGCGTACAGATGGTTGGTCGTTAAACTAAAGCAGCTGAACAGGATACTAACAGCAATGATAAGAAAACTTAAAATACAGCACATATGGCTGTCTGCTATGTTTTTATTGGTGAGTGCGATACCCGGTGTGGGATGGACTGAAACGGTGAACTACGAGCTGACCATTGCTCAGAAAAAAGTAACAATCTCTGGTACAACCGCAGAAGGCATGACCCTCAACGGCAGTATTCCAGGACCGACGTTACGCTTTAAGGAAGGGGATACGGCGCGCATCCAGGTTCACAACCGAATGTCCGTGGCAACATCGATTCACTGGCATGGTTTGCTGGTACCACCCAATATGGACGGCGTACCCTATGTCAGTTTTCCACCGATTCAGCCCGGCGCAACCTTTACCTATGAGTTTCCCATCCGCCAGAGTGGCACCTACTGGTACCACTCACACTCAAATCTGCAGGAGCAAAGCGGTGTTTATGGGTCCATTGTTATCGAGCCTCAACATGGAGACCGGCGTGCGGACAGTGATCACGTGATACTGCTGTCTGATTGGACCACGGAAGATCCGCACAGCGTACTCCGGTCACTAAAGCGGGGCAGCGAGTGGTATGCACTTGATAAGGGAAGCAGTCAAAGCATTCTGGGAGCGGCTATCGTTGGCAAGCTCGGTGATTATTTTGTGCGTGAATTACAGCGCATGCCGGCCATGGACATCGCTGATGTGGCCTATGATTATTTTTTGGCCAATGGTCAACCGGAAACCAATATCAAAGCAACAGGTGGGGAAACGGTGCGCCTTAGGATTATCAACGGATCGGCCACCACCTATTTTCATCTTGAGTATGCGGGTGGTCCCATGAAGATTATTGCAGCCGATGGATTGGATGTACAGCCGATAGCACAACAACGCTTTTTGATCAGCGTTGCAGAAACCTATGATGTGCTGGTTAAAATCCCCCAAAATGGTGCTTACGAGTTCAGGGCTACGGCCCAAGACGCATCAGGATATGCATCCGTGTGGCTTGGGGGCGGTCAACGGTATCCCGCGCCCGATATTCCTCAACCCAATCTGTATCAAAATGTGAGCCGTGGAAATCAGGCTCCCATCTGGGCGCTTACACCCAACGGTACCATGGGCATGCCGGATGACAAGATAGTGTCCGGCAAATTCGATCAACCC
Organism: Deltaproteobacteria bacterium; assembly: GCA_003647375.1. The sequence goes on along the minus strand of QMMS01000594.1, from coordinate 471 downwards.
GGAATGATGGGTATGCAAGGGATGTCCATGACACAGGGGCTCGACGACACTGCATCCTCAGTCAGTATGAGCATGCCCTCCAAAAAAGAACCTGCCCCGGATCGCCATGAGATGGCGGGCGCAATTATGAATAAAACACCCGAAATGGACACCATGAAAAAAACAGGGCACGGGACACCGGACATGCCCAGTGCGCAACATCAAAAGCGCAAGGGTAAAAAATATGCAAAAGATTTTCGTTTCTTGGCAGCAGATGTTTCATCCAGGAAAGATCTGGCGGCAGATGGTATGGACCCGAGACGCCCCTGGGCACCCTATGCAAAACTGCGTGCGTTAGAACCAACTTCCTTTGAAACAGATAAGCCTATCCGAGAAATTCGCCTGACATTAGACGGGGACATGGAGCGGTACGTGTGGTTTCTAAACAACAAAGCACTTTCTGAGAGTGACGTTATTCGTATCCGTGCCGGT